>JAAHGS010000051.1 GCA_010692645.1 Symploca sp. SIO2E9 | reverse complement strand
TTTAATTTGAGTACTTCGCTACCTATCCGTTCTTGCCAATTTCAAACTGACACCTAATCCTCAGTTACCTGTAAGGGCTCAGCTGTTTGACTGGTTTTGTTCCGGTTCTCAAGCCGTAAGTTTTTAAGCTTGGTTTTGCTTCTTACCAAGATACCACATCTGTACAAAAAGTCAAGCAATGGGTAGCTTTGTCCAACAATTAAGTTACAGTTTCAAACCCTTAGCCACCTTCAAACTACTAGGTTTTCCTAAATCCCCCTGCACAACCACACCCCGGTGGTTAGCTTGGAGATGGCGCACAATCTTATAAATTGCTTCCACTTCCTCAGGGGCACCAGCTTTATCCGCCAAATCAGATAACGACAGAGGAACACCTGTTTCCTTGAGCACCTGCATTACCCGCCCTTGTAAATCCAAAACTGCCGCTGCCGCTTTCTTGCCAGCTTCCACACCTGGTTGGTGATAAGCATTAATCTTAACCAAGAAACCATAAAGTCCCACCGCACGTTCATAGAGAGCAATCAGCGCTCCCACAATCCTCGGATTAACTTGAGTAATAGTCACACTAATTGAATCCCGCTGATTCTCATAAAGAGCCTTACGGGTACCCTGTAATAAACCTGATAGATAATCTCCTGAAGTCACTCCCGCTTCTACCTCTGGAGAGTCACCATTTCTGTCTTCTAAAACTTCAATTAAAGTCGCAAAGAAATTGGGGACACCTTCTCGCAATTGTTGAACATAGGCATGTTGATCAGTTGAACCTTTGTTACCGTAAACAGCAATACCTTGATAAACTGTATTGCCATCTAAATCTTTCTCCTTACCCAGTGATTCCATCACCAACTGTTGCAGGTAACGTGAAAATAGTAACAGGCTGTCTTTGTAAGGCAAGACCACCATATCTTTTTCACCCTTACCATTGCCAGCGAAGTACCAGGAAACGGCTAATAAAGCCGCTGGGTTTTCTCGAAGTTGGTGCTGGCTGGTGGCATCATCCATCTCTTTGGCACCTGCAAGCATCTGACGAATGTCGATACCTTGTAGCGCCGCTGGCAGCAGCCCCACAGCTGACATTTCTGAGGTTCTTCCTCCTACCCAATCGTACATGGGGAAAGTTCCTAGCCAGCCTTGAGTTTGAGCAATGTTATCGAGATTGCTGCCTTTGCCAGTAATTGCCACAGCATGGGGGGCAAAATCTATACCCTTAGACTCATAGGCTGTTTTCACCTCAATCATGCCATTGCGAGTTTCCGGTGTTCCCCCAGACTTAGAGATTACTAATACCAGAGTGCTAGAGAGTCGGTCTCCGATCTTAGTTAAGATAGTATCAATGCCAGTGGGGTCAGTATTATCAATGAAATGAATTTGCAGTGGTGGGAAAACTGGGGCTAGGGCTTGGGCAACAAATTGAGGACCAAGGGCAGAACCACCAATACCGACAGAAATGATATCAGTAAATTTAGAAGCACCAGGAGGATGAATCTCACCGGCGTGGACTTTTTGAGCAAAAGTTTCAATATCTTTTAAGGTTTTAGCGATTTCGGTTTGAAGTTCCGCTGTTGGTGCTAACTGAGGGTTCCTCAGCCAATAATGACCAACCATACGGTTCTCATCAGGGTTGGCAATCGCGCCTCCTTCCAAGGCATCCATATCCTTAAATGCCTTTGCCAAAAGTGGTTCCATCTTCTCGATGAAGGCATGATCAAACCGCATGCGACTGACATCGAGGTAAAGTTGCAAACCTTCGTGGTAATAAAGCCAGTCTTGGTAGCGTTGCCAGAGTGCAGCAGAGTCCATATGTAACTCTCAATTTTCTACATTAACCAATGACAAGTTTAGCTAAATACTTAACTACTTTTAGTTAATTGATTGACAGACACAATTTGAACAGGCTGAGCCTCTAGACTGGCATCTGAGGATGAGTTCTAGCGTTTCTTGAATAACTGAGATACACCTAGTTCTGTTCCCTACTCCCTGCTCCCTACTCCCTGCTCCCTAAAACCAAGAAATTTGTATCTCACCAATTTGAGAAGGGCTATATCACTTACAGTATGATTATTAAAAACTTCCTCAGTTAAGATAATCTTCATTATGACAGATAAAAGCTTACCCAGAAAAAAATGCTCGGTGAATGGTCTAATTATCTGGTCTTTCTGACCATACAAACAGCAATATTTGCAATATTTAGTCTAGGATTAAATTTACAGTGGGGTTTTACTGGTCTGATTAACTTTGGACACGTTGCCTTCATGACCGTTGGAGCCTATACTACAGTATTATTGAGTCTCCAAGGAGTACCTCTGATCTTGGCAGTCTTAATGGGGGCAGTCTTAGCAACAGTTTTGGGAATATTAATCGGTTTATCAACCCTGCGACTGCGAGAAGATTACCTAGCAATTGTCACGATTGGCGTTTCAGAATTGATCAGACTAGTGGCGCTCAACGAAGAGGGGCTCACCAAAGGGGCTTTTGGTGTCCAAAGTTATCGGCTACCTCTAGAAGATTTTAACCCCAATCTGGGAAGCAAATTAGCAATGATTGGGCTACTGACAGTAATTTCTATCTGGGCTTGGTGGCAAATATGGCGATGGTTTCGCCAGCAGTTGCCCCAACTACAGACACAATCCCAACATCGCCAAGGGCGCGAAGAAATAGTTTTGTTGAGCTTAGCGGCGATGGCTGGAGTATTAATCTTAGCAATCTACGCTTCTGGTGCCACAGCACTCTACAATTATAGCTATAAAGCTGGGTTGATGTTGCTGTCACTGATCACGCTGTCACTATTATACTGGAGTCTGGAACGGTTAGTGCGATCGCCTTGGGGTAGAGTACTCAAAGCCATCCGAGAAGACGAGCAAGTAGCAAAGGCTTTAGGTAAAAACGTCTTTTGGTACAAACTGCAAGCTTTGATGTTAGGAGGTGCGATCGCAGGAATTGCTGGTGCCTTCTATGCTTGGAATCTAACCACAGTTTACCCCAGTAACTTCGAGCCAATCATTACCTTCAATTCTTGGACAATCGTAGTTTTGGGTGGTGCTGGTAACAACGCTGGTACCATCCTCGGAGCAGTTATTTTCTGGGCATACAACACAATCACTCGCTTTGTCTTGCCTACACAGATCATCAATGATGCCAGTTTAGGAGCGTTTCGGGTTATGAGCATTGGTCTAATTCTAATGGTGCTGATGATTTGGCGACCTCAAGGTATCTTGGGAAGAAAAGAGGAACTTACCCTTGGTCGATGAGAGCAGGGAGATTGAAAAGGATTTAGCTGAAGCCTTCTTGATTTTGTTAGCGTTAGCATAGCTTGCCGCAGCGCTGCTCTTGAGGCAGCGAGGCACTCCTGTAACTCCTAATAATTCCTGAACTCCTGAGTCCCAAATTACCATCTCAAATCTAATGAGAGAGAATAAACAATCGAAACTTCCAGCAATGCCTTTATTAGCAGCAACTGGACTCCGCAAAAGTTTTGGAGGAATCACAGCTGTAAATAATGCCGAACTCTCAGTAGAACCTGGCAGCATCACTGGTTTAATTGGTCCCAATGGGGCAGGCAAAACTACACTATTTAATCTTTTATCTAACTTTATCGAACCGGACTCTGGTCGAGTGATTTTTGATGGCAAACCAGTACAAAACTTACAATCCCATCAAATTGCTCAGCAAGGTATGGTACGTACCTTTCAAGTGGCACGCGTACTCTCAAAAATGTCAGTACTCGAAAATATGCTACTTGCCGCGCAAAAACAGACTGGTGAAAACTTTTGGCGAATTTGGTTTAATTCGAGCAAAGTTATCCAAGAAGAACGAAGTCTTTCTAGAAAAGCAATGGATATTTTAGATTCAGTGGGTTTAGCCAATAAGGCAGACGACTATGCTGGAGCCTTGTCTGGAGGGCAGCGCAAGCTTTTAGAAATTGCTAGGGCGCTCATGACTGAGCCGAAGCTAGTTTTGCTAGATGAACCAGCTGCTGGTGTCAATCCCACCCTAATTAATCAAATCTGCCAGTATATTATCACTTGGAGACGCCAGGGAATTTCATTCCTGATCATTGAACATAATATGGATGTAATTATGTCCTTGTGCGATCGCGTTTGGGTTTTAGCTGAAGGTCGTAATCTGGCTCATGGTACCCCAGTCGAAATCCAAAATAACCCAAAAGTCCTCGAAGCTTATTTGGGTAAATGAATTTTCGATTATAGTTCAGGATTTACAAAAATTATTGATAAATCTAGCTCTAGAATGACTTTGAGTAAGATAGCGGCAATTGCGACCAATAAGTTCGGTTCTACGACCCTAAGGCAAAGAATAACACCACTACCCTAATATCAGAAGAGCAAATATTTTCAGGGACTAAAGCTACTGCGGGAGGAGATAGACTGTGGTGCAAAAGTGGTCGTTACTAAGCTTAAGTGAAGTTTTAGCTCGGAGTGAACAATTAGAGGGAGCTAGCCAGGTTGTACCTCAGGTTAGACAGACAACTGCTAAAGAAAATACTCAGCCAGATTTTAACGATTACCTCGAAAGAAAGCATGCCAAAGTTCAACGGCAGTGGTCTAGTGCCATTATGACTGTCGAAGAGTTACTCTTACAAGAAATTAGCCGGAGAGGGGACTCTGTTTCTGAGACAGGCAAATCTGTCGAGGTAGATAATCAGGAGTTACCATACCCACAAGGATTAGTATTGGCTGGCCCTGTACCAGTGTTGAGTAACCCAGATTTGATTTCTAGTTTCCAGACAGGAATTTTTAGTGCTGAAATCTTTAGCACTCTGTCTTGGATGCCCTTGCAGTTAGCCCCAGCTAATAATGAGCAGCATCAACAGGTTATAAATACCACCTATAAACTACCATTGTTACCAATCGATACCTTGGCTACCGAGCAATTTTGCCTAATATTTAGCAAGAGCTTTAGCTTGGTAATGGTGGCTGGATTTGATCTTGAAGGTTCTCCAGCCTTTCAGTTTTCCTTTGATCCAGAAGTCATTGACAAGGCTTGGATCTCACTAAAGCCTAGAATTTTACTAACTAGCCCACATCAGCTCAGCAAGCTAGAAACTTTAGTTAGAGATTTTGCTCCTAAATCTCCTGATTACCGCCTGGTTACGCGCTTCAGTCGCCTGCTACTGAAAAATATCCCAGAATTGCCTCGAACAGAATCTATTCAGACCATAGCAGTTAATTCTACAGATTCAACTCCTCAGCCAGAAAAAGCTCATCCTCAGGTTGATACCTTAAATGATCGCCATTGGGAGCCATTGCAGAAAAATAAGGAGCCAGAGGTTAGTAAAATTTCTAATGCTCGTGAACCAACGCCGGATCTTGAATTGCTGCAAGCACTAACCCACGAAATCAGAACGCCTCTAACCACAATTTGTACCCTAACCAAACTGCTACTCAAGCGCCGTGATTTGCCTCCTGAAGTACTCCGGCGTCTGGAAATCATCGACCATGAGTGTACAGAACAAATTAACCGCATGGAGCTGATCTTTCGAGCAGTAGAATTGGAGACAACTACAGCCAAGAAAGTGGCAGTTAACCTCACCTCCATGTCATTAGCTCAGGTTATTGAGCAAAACATTCCTCACTGGCAAAAGCAAGCGCAGAGGTGTAACTTAACTCTAGATGTTGTCTTACCGCAACAACTACCTGCAGTTGTCAGTAATCCGAATCTGTTAACTCAGGTGCTGACAGGCTTAATGGAAAACTTCACCCGCTCTCTACCAGCAGGCAATCAGATCCAAGTGCAAGTTATACCAGCAGGAAATCAGTTGAAGTTACAATTCCAATCTCAGTTTGCTGCTGAAGCTAAGTCAGAAAAGCCAACTTGTTCAACATTGAAGTCGATTGGTCAGTTGTTAATGTTCCAACCGGAAACTGGCAGTCTCAGTTTGAATCTCAATGTGACAAAAAATTTGTTTCAAGCTTTGGGAGGTAAACTAATTGTGCGCCAGCGACCGCAAGCAGGTAGAGTAATGACAGTATTTCTGCCCTTAGAGGTCAACAATACAGGAATTTTTATTAAAAAATAAGGGAACTTCAAGAAATAAATTATCCAATTCACTTAGAAACACGACGTAAATATTCATCTCCCCGTCTCCCCGTCTCCCCATCTCCCCATCTCCCCCTCTCCCCATCTCCCCATCTCCCCATCTCTCCATCCCCCCCTCTCCCCCTCTCCCCCTCTCCTTTTTTATTTGTGAGTCCCTAATTACTGCGACTGAAGCTGGGCAAGGGTTGCACCCTGGTAATAGTAAACTAAAATCTGATGGTAACTTAATCCCCTGGCTGCTAGATTATAAGCTCCCCACTGACTCAAACCAAGTCCGTGACCAAAGCCGCGACCATTGACTTGGAAACCCTCAGCAGTTGGGTTAACGGTAAACAATCTACTTCTAAGACCTAGTGCTTTGCGCAAATCATTGCCGCTGATACTACGTCTACCAAGATCACCTTCTACCTTCATAGTAATTACCCGCCCTCTAGGAGTAGTACGCTCTGCTGTCATTGAGACTACATTGCCAACACCGGAAATTTTACTGCTAATCTCACTGCGGGAGAAGTTTTTTGTCCACTTATAGACTGGTGTTCCCATGTCATAATCAGGGACACCTCGTAAGTAAGGTAGGGGGTTTGACCAAATATCTTCGACATTTTCAGTATGTCCCCCAGAAGCAGAATGAAAGACAGCAAGAATAATCTTGCCGTTATAGGTCATTACCTGTCCAGTTGTAGCATTTACTGCCTGATGGGTGGTGTTAGCCTCAGTGCCGATACCTTTGTAAACTTGGAAAGCGACGGTATCATCAAGATCATAGAGGCGAGTGCGGGAAGTATCGGTTTTGTGAAGTGCATAGGAGCGAGCAGCTACAGCTTGTGCTTTCAGGGCTTCTAGAGGCCAACTGGGACTCATTTCTGCTCCAATGACACTGTAGAGGTAATGTTCTAAGTTAACATGGTTGACAGCTGTTAGCCCTTGACTGGTGGAAAGCAATTGAGTGCGTCCTCGATACCAGCGATCGCCAATCCAAACAAAACCCTCGTCAGTTGGTTCAATCCACAGTTGACCAGAGCGCCACTGAGCAAGAGAAACGCCTGTACCATTTGGGTTCGCAGATAAACCCCTCATTGCCTCTAGTTCCCCAACTTTCTGTCCCGCGCCATTGCGAACTAGAGCTTTAGTAGAACTACCAACTTGCAATCCGCTGACACTCTCTTCAATTGCCACTCGCAATTCCATTACTGCTTGGGCTGGATCTATCAGTACAAGCCACAATAAGCAACAGAGCCACCAATTATGCCCCTGTTTCAGCAGGGAAATGAGCCACAACACTGGTAAATCTCTAGATGACATTGTGAAAATTTCCTCACAGGTACTCGTGCAGCTGAAGTTGCCCCCCTTTTTCAACCGAGGGATGAAGACAAGTTAGCGACTTTAGTCGCAGTAGAATTTATGTTAGAGTAAATCATATCAACACACCATTTTGTCAAGAACTCGCCGTTAAATCCTACAGGTTAATAGCCCTCCGGGCATTAGTCTGCATGCATATAACGGGAGCTTGTAAAAAGCTCTAACTTGACCAGACTAAGGTTAATGAGCCTAGGTTATTTTGCTCATGACACCTACGAATGCGTGCGGTGTTTGTAGCTCTGTCGTAAAACTTTAAACAGGTCTAGCGAGTTAAGAAGGTTGACACTCAGCAACGTGCAAATTACTTTTCTAGGAACAAGTTCTGGAGTCCCAACGAGATCACGCAATGTGTCTAGTGTTGCCCTTCGTTTACCTCAAAGGGCAGAGGTTTGGCTATTTGACTGTGGTGAAGGTACTCAGCATCAACTACTGCGCAGTGAACTTAAAACCAGTCAGATCAGCCGTATTTTCGTCACTCACATGCACGGAGATCACATTTTCGGCTTGATGGGGCTTTTGGCAAGTTGTGGTTTGGCTGGCAGTACTGAACGGATTGATATTTATGGTCCTGCTGGTTTAGATGAATACCTCCGCGCTGGTCAAAAGTACTCTCGCACCCATTTTGCTTTCCCTCTCAAAGTTCACACTGTACAACCAGGAGTGATATATGAAGATCAAGAGTTCACCGTCAGTTGTACTCCTCTTAAGCATCGTGTCCCAGCTTTTGGCTATCGGGTGGCAGAAAAAGACCGAGCAGGGCGCTTTGATGTGAAAAAAGCTACCGCCTTAGGTATTCCCTCAGGTCCAATCTATGGCAAGCTCAAGCGCGGCGAAACGGTAACACTGCCAGACGGACGTATAATTCAGGGAACCGAGTTATGTGGGAAGCCAGAAGTAGGTCGCAAAGTCGTTTACTGCACTGATACTCTCTACTGTGAGCAGGCAGTGGAATTAGCCCAAGGTGCAGATGTTTTGATTCATGAAGCAACTTTTGCCCATCAAGATGCTGATTTAGCTTTTGAGCGCTTACATTCTACCTCAACGATGGCGGCGCAAGTAGCTTTGAGTGCTGGCGTTAAGAAGTTAATCATGACTCATTTCAGCCCGCGCTATGCTCCTGGCAATGGGATTGTACTCGATGACTTGCTTCGTGAGGCGCGGGCAATTTTTCCCAAGACGAAATTAGCTTATGATTTTTTGATCTACGATGTGCCTCGGAGATTGCCGAAGGAATTAGTAAAGAATGGTGTTCATAAGCTCTAGAGAGTCACTGTCTCAACTACCTGCATCGAACCAAAGATAATGATGCAGGCTAAGGCATACGCTCCTCTCAAGGAGTAGGATTGGGATACTGGGAGTGAACGGCATCAATTTCTGCCAAGATCTGCTGATCAAGTTCCACCTTGATACTGCTAAGATTCTCCTTGAGCTGGGCGATGGTTGTTACACTGATAATGGCACTAGTTACAAACCAACGCGCTCTAACAAATGCCAAGGCTAGCTGAGCTGGAGTCAAGCCGTATTTGTGGGCAATCTCAACATAAGCCTGAACCGCCTCTAATACATGTGGTTTTTGATAACGCCGACCAAATCCTGGGAATAAAGTGAGTCGAGACTTCTCCGGCATGCCCTGGAGATATTTACCTGTCAACAAACCAAAAGCCAAAGGGCTATAAGCTAGTAAACCCACCTGGTTGAATCGGCAAGCTTCTGCCAGGTGAAGATGAAACATGCGGTTAATTAAATTGAAGGCATTCTGAATCGATACTACCTTGGGTAATCCCAGATATTTTGCCAGATTGCAAAACTCGCACACTCCCCAAGGTGTCTCATTACTTAAACCCAGGTAACGAATTTTACCGGCTTTAATTAACTCTGCAAATACTTCGAGTTGTTCGACAATGGGTATAGTATCCCTCTCCTGGCTTGGATCATAGTCTGGAGCCCCAAATAGAGGCACATAGCGATCCGGCCAATGGATTTGGTAGAGATCAATGTAGTCTGTACCTAGGCGTCGGAGACTATCTTCCAACGCTTGCTTAATATTTGGTCGGTTGATCCGGTTTTTACCTTCCCGAATCCAGTCAATTTGAGGATATTTCACCTTATGGTTGGGACCTGCAATCTTGCTGGCAATAATTACTTTGTCTCGCTGCTGCTTAAGGAGCCACTTACCTATATATTCCTCAGCTTTACCTTGAGTTTGAGCTCTTCCTGGCACCGGATACATTTCAGCCGTGTCGATGAAGTTGACTCCTTGGGAAAAGGCATAGTCTAGCTGTTGATGGGCTTCCTCTATAGTATTCTGCTGACCATAGGTCATAGTTCCCATACAGATTGCCGATACCAATAGGTCGCTATCACCAAGTTTTTTATACTCCATATTTCAACAAGATTCGCATCCCTCCTTATCAACGTTGACAGTCTACTAGATACAATAGACCGATATCAAAAAAGGTTGCAGAATGCCCTAGTTGCGTCCCAAATTTCAGGCATGACATCACTTAAGCTATGGTCGCTATCCAATTCTACTAATTGAACCCAAGGACGCTCACTGGCATAATTAAGGCTAGCCGTTATCGGTATAGTTTGGTCTTGCTTGCCATGTAAAATTAGAGTTGGTAGTGGTCGTTGTAAGTGTTTCTCTTGATACTGAAGGAAATCTTGAATAAACTGGTAATGTAGTGGTATTGTTCTCTTTTCACCGTAATGGTATACACTTAAATATCCTGAAGTTTGCCACTCTTGCAGTTGTGCTGCACTAAATTCGGTCAACCAGTGTTGGCTAAATCCAAAGGCTGGCGCTAGCAGGACTAGTTGTTGCACTTGCGAGTGTCGCTGTGCCAAGAAGGCGGCAGTCAAGCCACCAAAACTAGAACCAATGAGAACAACTGGTGTCGGTGCTGGTGGAAATTGGGCTTCAACTTGTTGTAACTGTCTAGTTAGAGTCAGATGAGAAAAATCTCCTTGGTTCAAGTCTGGTATTATAAGTTCGATTTGGTATGTTTGCAAGTAGGAGTGCAGCTTTTGAGCCTTTGCAGACTGGGGACTAGAAGCAAAGCCGTGGAGATAAATGTAGTCAGCCACTAATACTATCCCCTTAGCGCGGCTCTTCGATGCTACTTCTGTTAGGCAAAGGCTCACGAGAACTTTGGCGTCGCTGTTGCATTAGTTCAGAAAAGCGACTACGTTGCTCTATACTCATGATTGCTCGCATTGCCAACATACTTTCAAAACGCAAGTCTCCCAATTGTTGCTGTAGCTGTTGAATTTCCTGATGTTTGGCACGTAGACTCTCGTCTGTAGAGGAGGGACTTGCCAACAGTTGGCGTAATTCCTGTTTTACTTTGCTCAGTGCCTGCTCGTGCTTGGAAATGTCATCTTTGTGCCGATAGTGAATAGCCTGTAGTTCTTGCTTTTGCTCCTCGGTGAAATTTAGTTCCTCCATCAGTTTGGGTTGCGCACGCAGCCTTGGTTGTGAACTTCCTGGGTTTTGTACCAAACTTTGGGAGAGGAGAGGGTTATGATCCCCTAGAGCAACCACACCTCCTAGAGAAAGCAATAGAACTGACACAACCGAAATACGACTTAGCAACATCGGAATTGCCTCTTTAAATGTTTGTAATTAACGAAAACGCCTGTACTTAAGATTTGAATAGGTTAAATTTACTTGTGGATTGAGTCGTTCCCACATCCTACTGTGCGCTATTTGCCAAAACCATCCAATCTGCTTCTGGATTGTTATTTGGGGATTTGACTGGTACTTCTCCAACAAGATTGTTCCAATTGTTTTCCAGGAAGGCTTCAAGATGGGCATCTGGTAAAGTAGATATAGTGCGATAACTACCCCAAACCATCAATAAACTTGCAGCGATCGCTGGTGATAGAGCCCATAATCGCTTATTAATATTAATAACTGGCTGTTGTTGCAGCTCGATTGCACTCATCAGTTTATCCTCTGACTCAGGGGCTGCTTCCGGAGGTTGAGGACGGTGTTTTTGTAGAAACTCTTTCCAGTCTCTGTCGTCAGGTGGTAACTGAGTAGTCATAGCATTGCTCCTTGTTGCTGGATATATTGCCGCAGGGATGCTCGAGCGTGGAAAATGCGAGACTTAACTGTTCCTACTGCTATGCCCAAAATCTGCGCTACTTCCTTTTGTGGTAGATCCTCTAAATCATGCAGCACGAGTACAGCACGATGCTCGAAACTTAGCTGTTGCAAGCCACGCTGTATCAAGTCTTGATAGTGGAGCTGCATTAAGTCAGGAGCTTGAGAATATTTTGATGCTTGGGGAGCTAGAGTTTGTGTACCAATCTTGAGTTTAGAGTTCACTGCACGCTGTTGGGCAAAGTACCGCCGATGATCCGATGCCACATTCCAGCAGATACGGTAAAGCCAAGTGGAAAATTGGGATGGCTTACGCAGTTTGGGCAAGCCTTTCCAAGTTTTCAGGAAAACTTCCTGCACCAAATCATCTAGAGACTCAGTACCACAAAGTTGATAGAGAGTTGACCTCACTCTTTGCTGATAGATTCGGTACAGTTGGCGGAAACTTTGCTGATTTCCGTGCTGGCACTCTAACACCAACTCTTCGTCGGTTTTTGGTACTTGAGCAGAAGCCTGGTCATTTTTTGATGCCTGGGCTGATGTGACTGACACCTGTTTGGTTCTCCCTCACCAGTTTGTTTGGCTGATACTTTAGACTCAGCTTAGCTATAAAAGGTTCAACTAGAGAGGAGAGAGGGAGAGGGGGGGATGGCTCGGGGAGATGGGGAGAGAGGGAGATGGGGAGATGGGGGGATGGGGAGAGGGGGAGAGAGGGAGAGGGGGAGATGGGGATGTACCCTTATTTTTAAGAGCAGCAGATGGTAATGAGTCTGATAAGATCGAGTCAAAGCCCATGTCTTCTTATGTATGTTGGCTTATTACGTGGAATGGCATATCAAGCAAGCTTTAGAGAGCATATTGTTTGAGGATGAGGATTTACAGTAAGTGGAGAATAGCGGATTTGAACCGCTGGCCTCTGCGGTGCGATCGCAGCGCTCTACCAACTGAGCTAATTCCCCTGAAACCACCAACCATTCTAGCACTCGCAGCGATCAATATCTCTACCATAATTCCAGCCACCCGCCTATCCTTTCCTTCTCCCAAATCTCAGCCTTATTACTTATTACTTATTACCTGCTTTCTGAGGTACTTGGCAAGCATAGACTTGCTGCACTCGCTCTAGTTCTAGCTCATAGAGATAATCTATACTCCAATTAGCTCGACGATGTAGCATATGGAAAGGATAGGTATGTGCTACACCCACTACTTGCATACCAGCCCTGTTAGCTGCTTCAATCCCGGCAAAAGTATCTTCAATTGCCAAACATTCAGATGTTTGCACTTGGAGTTGAGGATACTGCTGATTGAGCCTTTTCACTGCTAGAAGATAGCCATCTGGTTCTGGCTTGCTGGTGTTCAAATCATCGCCGCTAACAATTATTGTAAAATATTGTGCTAGTTTAGCGCGATTAAGTACCATTTCTATCTCATGTTTAAGTGCTCCACTAACTATACCCATGGGCAACTGGGCGAGGCGGATTTTAGCAATTAAGTCCTCCAAGCCTGGATAAATGGGCAACTCTTCCATTGTCTCTAGCTGCTGCTGGTAAGCTTTGGTTTTGCGGGCAATAAGTCCACTTAAGTAGCTTTCCTTGACAAACCTGCCACGGCGCTGGAGTAATTCCTGTAAGCAGGCATGATCACTCCTACCCAAACAAACTTCGCGGTACTCATCTTGGCAGGGACGTAGGTTTTCTGCAATAATGATTTCTTCAATTAACTGCTGGTGAATTGCTTCATCTTTAATAATTACACCATTAAAATCGAATAGAACTGCCTTTAAAGTCATGCTGGTTTGCTAAAATTTCCCAAATCACTCCCCTCTAAATGCTCCTTAGTTTATCTCGGTTTCACCTAAAATACTGGGACAGGAGTACCTTCAGCACCCAAGTTTTCAAATCTAGCACTTGCTGAGGTCTGATATACTAATGCTGCTGAGTCTCTAGCAGCGATTGGTTTAATTCCCTTGGTTATCTGATGAACCCACCACCAGTCTTCAGTTTGCACTGCTTCAAATCCTGCTGCTCCCATCCAGGCATCCACGCTACCGACGGCATAATTTTTGATATAAGGCTCCTCAAAAATATCACTTAACCAATCCACTTGGCGCAGAGTTTTCTGATTACCGTCGAGAATTAAGACTTCCCCTCCTGGAATCAGCAGCCGATAGCATTCGCGCAAAATCGACTTCGCTGCTATTGGCGGTGTCTCATGAAATAATAATGACGCCGTCACCAAATCAAAAGAGGCTTCTGGAAAGCTTGTCTCTTCAGCATTACCATGAACCCACTCAAGATCTAAACTAGCCTGCTTGGGGGTGAACGAAATTTTGCGTGGGATTTGAATTCTCCGCGTCTGGAGCGTCTGGAGCGTCTGCTTACTCCTTGCCCCACTCTTTTTTTCGTTCACCCTGTTGAGACACTGAATCAAGCTTGCCTTTGTAGTATTTTTGTAGTATAAAAGAAGTAATCTTGGCGCTAAGCTGTTGTGCATCTAAATTACACTTTCGACCATTTGCAGAAAGACTCAGAGTCTCCGAGTCAGGAGGAAGAAGGGTAGGGAAGTTTAGGTAGTGTGGGGAAATTTTTGTATACACTATTTCTTCCCCATCTCCCCATCTCCCCGTCTCCCCGAGCCATCCCCCCATCACCCCATCCCCTTTAGAGGCACCCTTGGTATGACATACGAAAAGCTACAAATTTCAACCCCAAAGCCTGTTTTATCCTGGGCAAATCATGAACTTGGCTCTCAGGAAATACAAATGGCAAAAAATGTTGCTTCACTGCCGTTTGTGTTTAAGCATGTAGCATTAATGCCAGATGTTCATTTAGGTAAAGGTTCTTTAGTTGGTTCTGTTGTTGCCACTAAAGAAGCAATCATTCCCAGTGCTATCGGAGTAGATATTGGTTGCGGGATGGCTGCTGTCAAAATGCCTTTTGTCTGTGAACAGTTGGAAGGGAAACTCAAGAAGATTCGCCTGGAGATTGAAGCGGCTATTCCAGTCGGTTTCAACGAAAATAAAGAAATCGACAAAGGTGTAGTCAACTGGCAAGGTTGGCGTGATTTCAAGCAATTACATCCAGGAGTGCAGCGCCTAGATGGCAAAGCCATGAAACAGTTGGGTTCCCTTGGTGGAGGCAATCATTTTGTTGAATTGTGTCTAGATAGCAAGAACCAAGTTTGGCTGATGCTACATTCAGGTTCGCGCCATATCGGCAATATGCTGGCTCAGTGTCACATTAGCACGGCTAAGGAATTGGCAAAACTTGCTGATACTCGACTACCGGATTTAGATTTGGCTTACTTTGTAGTGGGGACACCAGAGTTTGAAGCCTACTGGCGAGATTTACAATGGGCGCAAAACTATGCCCGCTATAATCGTGAGGTGATGATGGCACGTTTTAAGCGAATTGTTGAGAAGCATCTCGCTGGCGGCAAGCCAACTAAGCCTATCCTAGAGGTTAACTGCCACCATAACTACGCCGAGAAGGAAGTGCATTTCGGGGAACAGGTTTATGTCACACGCAAGGGGGCAGTGCGAGCTCGCGAGGAAGATTACGGTATCATCCCTGGTTCGATGGGGGCAAAGTCTTTTATCGTTAAGGGTAAGGGAAATCATGAAAGTTATTGTAGCTGTTCTCACGGTGCTGGTCGTTTGATGTCTCGCAACAAGGCGAAGAAGCAGTTCACGATTGATGATTTAGTTGAACAAACCAAGGGGGTTGAGTGCCGTAAAGACAAAGGAGTTTTGGATGAAATCCCAGGCGCTTACAAGTCAATTGATCAGGTTATGAATAATCAATCGGATCTGGTGGAAGTCGTGGCAACCTTAAAGCAGGTTGTCTGCGTTAAGGGTTGATTAACGGTTAATCTGGTATTTGGCTTTAAGATTCAAACAGGCGGCTTCGGCTGCCCTTTTTTGTTACAACTGACCAAGCTAGGTTTTGTCTTTAACCAGGGTACAGTAGATTTAGCTGAAAATTGCCAGAGCTACTCAATTCAATCAACAGTCTTGATTGAGATTCGAGATTTGTGTATTGTATAGTAGTCTGCCCAGAATGCATTTTTCATTACTGGCAAATGAAAAAACGCACCATCCCAAGGGACTCGTCGGTGATGGCTCCTGAATCTACAGCGATGCATCTACCAAGCGCAAACTTTTATTTCTAGGAGGCTTTTGTCTTTGCAGGTTAAGGCTTCTGTGAAGCAGATTGCCTAACCCCTCATACCAAATCCTGAGTAATCCAACATAATAAACTTTAGCAAAGCTAAATCTGATTATAGCAAGATTAGTGATCTGTATGACCCAAAGTTGTTTGTAGGGGGGTGAGCTAAAAAAGCTGTGGGGAATAGCTCTCAAAAAAGCTAAAAGCCTTACTTAAGGGTAATTTCTTGGATACTTAGCTAGAAAACCTACACCAAATTTTGTTCACCTTTGGTAGGGAGTGTTGGTAACTTCAGCGATTGGAATCGGTATCTATGCTCAATCGGCATTAGTCTTTTGCCTAGGCTTGGTCGGATTAATTCGCATGTCAGTTTTGAGTCAATGATTTTAATATCAGTATTAACTTGCTTAATTCCTCTCCTGTTTACTCTCATAATTTCTCGATTTTCTTCCAAAAAAAATCGAAGCTTCAAGCAAGTAGCAGCTATAGAAAACCAACTGGAATCACCTGAAAGCCTCAAAATACCGTCTAAACAACTGTACCAGGAAAGAGATATAAATACAACTTTAATTGAAACTAGCGCTGCCTTTTTTGTGGTCATTGATTCTGACGGCAAGACAGTAATGATGAATCAATGGTTCCTCAAAGTACTAGGCTATACTCTAGATCAGGTTTTGGGAATTGATTATCTATCAACTTTCATCCCTGAAGATGAACGTGAGTCGCTAGTACAGATGTTTCTAGAGGCACAAAATCCTGTTCCTCTAGAAAAATTAAACCAACCAATTGAGCAAGAAAGTAGGGTGCTGACCAAGGATGGTAGAAAACTGTTAGTAGAGTGGCGCATTCATCCGAAGTTTAGAACCAACGGTAAAATTGATTGCTTCTGTTGGACAGGAATTGACATTACTGAACCTAGGCAGTTGGAGGAACAGCTGCACAAGAGCCAAGAAAGATATTGCCGTGTTGTTCAAGAGCAAACTGAACCAATCTGTAGATTTGTTGCTGATGGTACCCTGACTTTTGTTAATGACGCCTACTGCTGTTATTTCAGTAAAACCCAGAAGGAATTAATCGGATACAGTTTTTTCCCGATGATTCCTGAGCAGTACAGGGACAAGATCCAAAGCCACCTTGCCAAACTGAGCTTGAGTCAGCCAGTTATAACTAGAGAATATCAGATCTTGATGCCGAATGGGGAGATTCGCTGGCAGCAATGGACTGATAGAGTGATTACGAACAAACAAGGTGACACTATTGTTGAGTTCCAGTCTATAGGCAGGGATATCACCGAGCGCAAACAGGCGGAGGCACAACTAATTTATAATGCCTTTTATGATCAGCTGACAGGGCTAGCTAATCGGGCTTTATTCATGGACCGCTTGAGGCGGGCTTTTAGAGTTGCTAAACAGTATAGAAGAAGCCACTCATTTGATCATCGATATCTGCTAGCTGTACTGTTTCTAGACCTCAATCGCTTCCAGCTGGTCAACGATAGCTTGGGAAATAAAGTAGGAGATCAACTCCTGCAATCTTTTGCTGATCGGATTGAGACTTGTTTGCGCCCTACTGATACCTTAGCGCGTCTGGGAGGAGACGAGTTTGCTATACTCCTTGAAGGCATTGAGGAGCTCACCGAAGCCACTAGCATTGCTGATGCGATCGATAACACTCTCAGTTCACCCTTCTGCTTAGACAAATCTGAAGTTTTCATGAGTGTAAGCATTGGTATTGCTCTAAGTACAGCCAGCTACATTCACATGAGTGGAGCCCTTCCCTTAGCCTTGGCGCAAAGAACGGAAGCAGTGGGAAGCGATTTAGTTGTCCAACCAGAAGACTTAATGCGAAATGCTAGCATTGCCATGTATCGCGCTAAGGCAGAAGCTCAGTCTTGCTACGTAATCTTTGATAGTACTATGTACAGCCATGCTGTAGATAGATTGCAGCTGGAGACAGATTTGCGGCGAGCAATTGAACGGCAAGAGTTTAGGGTATATTATCAACCAATAGTATCCCTTGCTACTGGCAGAATTATCGGTTTTGAAGCCTTATTGCGTTGGCAGCACCCACAGCGTGGTTTAGTATATCCAACCGAGTTTATACCGACAGCCGAAGAGACTGGACTGATTTCCCCAATGGACTGGTGGACCTTGCGACAAGCCTGTCATCAGATGAAACTCTGGCAGGAGGAGTTTCAAGATATTCAACCTTTGACGATTAACGTCAATCTTTCTTGCCAACAATTTACTCAACCAGATGTGATCCAACAAATTGACGCTATCCTTCAGGAAACAGAACTTTCAGCAAGTAGCCTGAAGCTAGAGATTACAGAAAGTGAGGTTATGGAAAATCCAGACTTAGTTAGGAGTTGGCTCCTACAGCTCAAACAAAGAAAGATTAATTTGTGTATTGATGATTTCGGTACTGGTTATTCTTCCTTGTCTAGGCTGGATAATTTTCCCATAAACACACTCAAAATTGACCGCTCTTTCGTCAGCAGGATTGGGGCACCGGGCAAAAACGCAGAAATTATTCAAGCGATTGTGAACCTTGCTCAAACTCTTGATATAGAAGTTGTTGCTGAAGGCATTGAGGTTTTAGAGCAGGCAAATTCCCTACTAGCATTGCAATGCGAATATGGGCAAGGATACTTGTTTTCCAAGCCCGTGGATAGTGATGCGGCTAGAAAGTTGTTGATGGATGGAGTTAATCATTAGTACTTCCCCAGTCAGAATCATAGGTCTTGATTAACTTTTCTAGCAATAGGAAAAACTCTCCTTCAGTACCATCTATCTTCCGTCTCAGCCAAAAGCCTGCTGCCGAATTGGCTGCATACCAATCGTACCCTTGTGCCCCCAAACCATCTGCCAAATCCCTAAACTGTTCTTGTAAATAGAATTCGGGAAGAGTACGATTCTCTATATGTTTTAAGTACGCATCTTGTTCTGCTTCAAGACGACTTGACTGGCTCATTAAAACTTCATGAGTCTTGTAGAAAGCCCTGGCAGTCTTCCTAAGATAGCCCTCATATAATGGCTGGGTAACCTGTTTAAGAACCGGATCCTTGGCTGCAGGTATGAGGTTGTCCTGGAGCCAGGTTACAAACTCCTGATTGTAGTAGCCAAATTCATAAGTTCAGAGTTTAGAAAGAAGAGATATCCTTGAACGACTGAGACTCCTCATCGATTATTATCTTCCCACCAAGTTTTATCAGAGCGATAACTGAAACATTTCTTAACTTTCTGATATAATGAAAGTTTAGCCTCAGGGATAGGAGAACCATCTAAGTCAATTCCTTTTGCGATCGCTTCATCTATGGCATCAGCACTAGTAGTGATTGAAGTCTGTGAATTAGTTTCAGAGGACCTAATTTAATTGGCATAGCTAATTAAGTATGGTTTGAATCCTCGTCTTAATATTGTCTTTTGGCTCCTGCCCCTACCTTCTTCAACTTTCCTGGCAAGGAGTCCCACGCTGTAATCTTTGATTCAGCGTGTGGAGGAATTGCCAGTCAGAACCTATCTGAGTTATAATCATACAGTCACCTGTTGAGGTTGTTGATACCAGAAACCCAGACTATAACAGTAAGCTGCAAGTTGAAGACTGACGAAATTCTCTCAAAAGAGATCGACCAAACCTTGTTAGTTTTCGCCTGCGCTTGCGACTGGGTAAACAAAACAACCCCCAAGAAGTTAACGAACAAAACGGCGATGCAATCGTTGGTGTACGCCGATGTAAGAGCCAAGTTTGGGTTGTCAGCCAACTTAGCAATACAAGCCATTAGGCGGGTGTGTGCCAACAGAAAGACCGCAGCACAAAAAGGAAAGAAAATAACGGAGTTCGCCCCAACAAGCGCTAGTTATGACGCTAGGATATTCTCGTTTGATGAGAAGAATTGGCGAGTTAGTCTAAAGCTGTTAGAGCATCGTCGAAAGTTTGACTTGTTGATAGGTAACTATCAGCGTCACTTGTTAAAGGGAACTAAACCAACTTCTGCGACATTAGTCAAGCGCAGAGATGGAACTTACTACATTAACATCCAAGTAGAAAAACCCATTCACGCCGCTACACCTGGTAATGGAGTGCTGGGAGTAGACCTTGGGAGAACAGACATCGCTTCTACAAGTGACGGGCAATCTTGGTCAGGCAAACAGACAACAAATATTCGCAACCATCACTGGCGAATGAGAGCAATCCTTTCTCAAAAAGCCAGCAAAGGCACACGTAGCAGTCGCAGAAGATGCAGACAGCTACAGAAACGGTTAAGAGGGCGAGAGAAAAGGTTTCAGTCGTGGGTAAACCACAACATCAGTAAAGAGCTAGTTGATAATGCAGCGACTAGCTCTAGAGCAATAGCAATTGAAGACTTAACTGGTATAAGAGACAGAACCAACAAGCAACCTAGAAGCAAGAAAGATAAGCGTTTAGGGAATAGTTGGGCGTTCTACCAGTTGAGGCAATTTCTTGAGTACAAATCCCTTTTGAAAGGAGTAAAGTTAATCCTTGTCCCACCTGCCTACACTTCTAAGACATGTCATAAGTGTAAACATTTAGGCGACAGGAAAGGGAAAAAGTTTTATTGCCTAAACCCTGATTGCTGTTGGTCGGGTGATGCAGATTATAACGGTTCGCAAAACATAGCTGCATTGGGGATGATTGTAAACCATCCCGGAGGTTCGAGCCGTCTGCACTGTAATCTCAGTACAGACGGCTCAGGGCTGCTGAAAGCCCACACTTACCCTATCGGGTAAGTGTGGGTAGTTTACCCCCTAATACCATTAACATAGGCAGCAGTTAAAGCCTCCTGGGGTGCTTCAAAAATCTGCTTGACTGAACCGTACTCGATTAATTGCCCTACCCCATCCTGAACCCAGAATAGGGCAGTATAATCAGCTATTCTGCGAGCTTGGGCGAGATTATGGGTAACAATTAAAATTGTGTAACGTCCTCGCAAGCTGGCGATGAGATCCTCAACTACAGCACTCGAAATGGGATCGAGAGCACTACAGGGTTCATCTAACAGAAGAATTTCTGGTTTCAAAGCCAAAGCCCGAGCAATACACAAGCGTTGCTTTTGACCTCCAGACAGAGCTAATGCAGAGGTATTAAGACGGTTTTTAACTTCGTTCCACAGTCCTACATCTTGCAGGGTAGTTTCGATAATATGATCAATTTGTTCGCGGTCTTTAATGCCATGCTCTCGCAATGGTAGTGCCAAATTTTTCCAAATTGAAAAGGGAAAAGGGTTGGGTTTTTGGAAAATCATGCCGACTCGACGGCGTAGGGTAATTGTATCAATTTTAGGATCTAGTATATTGAGCGAACCTAGGCGAATGTTGCCCGACACTCGGCAGCGGGGTATCAAATCAGTCATACGGTTGAGGCAGCTCAAGAAACTGGTTTTACCGCAACCAGAAGGACCAACCAATGCCGTAATCGTTTGAGCATAAATTGACAAAGTTATATCTTTAAAAGCAGTTGTTTTCCCATAGTGCAGACTCAAGAGCTGAGTCTGAATCAGAGGCTGAGGTAATTCGTAATTTGGAGATGGTTCAGGAATTGACCCTAGGGGTTCAAAGATACTCATCGAAGTACAAATTGTTAATTGATCAAGTAGGATTTTTTTTCACTCTTATACCTTCGCACCGAGAATACCGATTAGAAACTTCCAAAGAACTTCCAAATAAAAAAATATCCAATCGAGCAGTGGGAGATGGGGAGAAGAGTCTTTACGTTGTGTTCCTGGCGTTAATTGGATAATTTATTTCTAAGTTAGTTTCAAGGGAAATTTTTAGGGTGGAAAGGATTTGAACCTCTGATTTAACCAATACTGGGCAATCCAAGTTACCGTGCCATTGATTACCAACAGCAAAACTAACAGTACCAAAGCCGAGGCGTAGGCTTTGTCATCTCCCCCTGCTACATTCATCGATAAATCAAAAATGTGGATTGAGAGGCTGCGCCCTGAATCGAGCCAAGATTCTGGCATTCGATCCACATAGCCACTGGTAAAAATCAGAGCTGCGGTTTCCGCAATTGCCCGCCCTATACCTAAGACTAATCCTACTAATAGCCCTGGCGCTGCTGCTGGCAAGAGCAATTGCCAGAAGGTGGTGGTGCGGGAGTAGCCGAGAGCTGCGGCTCCCAGCCGATAATCGTTAGGAACAGCGCGAAATCCCTCCTCAGTGGCGCGAATCAGGATTGGCAATACCATACAAGCAAGGGTCAAGCCACCAGACAAAATTGAAAAGCCCAACCCCAGTGTTTTGCAGAAAAAGGCATTGCCAAACAACCCAAAGACAATTGACGGTACTCCCGCCAGCACATCTAGGCTGCGACGTACGAGAAGCCCAAACAGGCTCTGTATAACTGTGAACTCAGCTAGGAGCGCGGCAGTGCCTACCCCAATAGGAACCGAAACTGCCATGCAGGTACTCAAAATCAGGATAGTAGAGACGAGAATTGGAGCAATACCTCCCTCGCGCCCTGCATTTTTAGGTTCACTTGTGAGAAACTCCCAGGAAATTTGTCCTATACCGTGCCAAACAATATCGCTCAAAATCCAGAGGAACAGAGCACTTATCGAAACAGCGATCGCCCAGATCACGATAGTAGGTAGTAAGGAGTTTGATAATGCTCTATGGTGAGTACTCAATGCTGAGTTGTTGGTTCTCACTGATAAATTTTTCCTTTGCTGATTACTTCTGCCGCTGCTACGAGTACCACAATCATGAGCATCAGCCCTAAGCCAGTAATGAAAAGTGCCGAGCGATGATTTCCGGTGGCATAAGCCATTTCCAAGGCAATATTGGCGGTGAGGGTTCGCATCGAATCAAATAGGCTTTTAGGTGTCTGTACCACATTACCGCAAACCATTAGAACTGCCATCGTTTCGCCAATGCCGCGTCCAGTTCCTAAAATTAAGCCAGTAAATAGCCCCGATTTGGCAGCGGGAAAGACAATGCCCCAAACCATTGCCCAACGGGAGAGTCCCAGCGCTACCGCCCCTTGCAGATAATTGGTCGGAACCTTGGCAAAACTAGCATCTGCCGTCAGGGCAATAGTTGGTAAAATCATCAGCGAGAGGATGACAATTCCGGCCAAGAGACTGGTTCCTGGTGCCCGTAGCTGTCTAATCAGAGGCACTAGCACCACCAAACCCCAGAAGCCGTAGACAACTGACGGAATCCCTGCCAGTAACTCAATCAGCCGCCGATATACTCCAGCAATTGGAGCAGGAGCATAATACTGACAAAAGACAGCAGACATAATCCCTAGTGGTGCAGCAATTAGCACAGAACCAGCTGTCACTAGTAGAGTACCCCAAAGCATAGGGGTGAAGTTGTAAAGCTCCTCGGCTGGATTCCACGAAGAATCGCTAAAAAAGCGCAGCAATCCCACCTGAGAGATTATGGGCAGTGCTTCCACCACCAAGAACAGGATAATCACCACAGCAATAACACCTGCCACCAAGGCAAAGCCCCGCAGAGTCCAAATCAGGATGTAATCAGTTCTGGAGTGGGACAAAGTTTTGCTCTTTAACAATATCTTGCACCTGTGGAGAGCTTGCGAAATCAATAAATTCCTTATCTAAGCCTTGGGGCTTGGTTTTAGTTACCAAATTAAGGGGACGGGATAATGGGAAAGTACCATTCTGAACATTCTCTGTTGTCGCTACCACCCCACTGACTGGCAGCAGCTGGATGGGAGCTCCTTGTGTAATCAAGTATTCTGCTGTGCCAATCGAGACATAGCTAATAGCATTGGGGTTGCCCGCTACCGTCTTGATTCCCTGCTGGTTGTCGCCAATCACTACCTGAGCCTTAATTTCACTATTTTTAATTTGGAAGTACTTGAGAAAAAGTTCGAGGGTGGAACGCCCCTCCGCTTTGTTAACCACAGTAATGGGCGCATTTTTGCCTCCCACTTGCTTCCAGTTATCAATCTTGCCTGTATAGATAGCGACTACCTGTTGATTTGCCAGGGACTGCACTGGATTATCTTTATGGAGGATAATACCAATACCATCTTTAGCGATAGTAAAAGCTTGGAGATCCTGTTCATTATCTTTGAGATTTCTAGAAACCATGCCAATATCAGCGCTTCCTTGACGAGCATCAGTCATGCCGCGAGATGAGCCTCCTGTCTGAACATCAACCTTTACCTTGGGATGCTCTGATTCAAAGCGCTTGCCTATTTCTGAAACCAGCGGTGCCACAGTACTAGAACCTGTTAAAACTAGCTTCCCCTGTAAGGAATCGGTTGTGGTATCTCTTGCTTCTGGGGGTTTAGTACACGATTGCAACCAGAGGCAAGCTACTAAACTTATCGATATTTGAGTTCGACGTAAGGAAACCAAAGTCCAACTAAAAGTAGAGAGGATAACAAGCAAAATCTTACTTCCCCAAAACCCTTCTTAACTTTTACTTAATTACATCTTAAGCTGTTTTTATTGATTAGAAATTTATTTGAATAAATAAAAATAGTTGATTCCTCAAGGTATTAGGTGCATTTCAAGCAATTTTATAGCCAGTATTCCTTTTCAGAAGAAAACTGTGCAAACTTTATCCAATCTTCACTGAAATGGTTTGATGATATTGAATTCTTTGTCCGGATTATTGCAATGACAAGAGGTAAGTTTAGCAAGGGCAAATATGTACCTTTACAGTTGATAAGTTTAACTTATAACTGCCGGTTCTAGTTTGTAATTTGGTCAGGTTATGGTCACAGTAACTTTGGGAGGTTGATAATGGTAAAGGTAGCACTACTGATTGGGGTCAGTGAGTACGGTCCTGGTCTTCAAGCGCTGCCGATGGCACTGAAAAATGTCAAGTCGATGCAGCGAGTTTTGGAGCATGCAGAGATGGGTGGTTTTGACGAAGTCAAGACCCTGGTAAATCCTAACCCTCCTTTGATGCGCAAAGCAATTGAAGCTTTATGTTCAGAACGCACTCAAGATGACTTAGTAGTACTGTTCTTCTCCGGTTATAGTTTTCTAGATAATAAGGGTAACCTGAGTTTAGCAACTAGTATCACTCGTCAAAGCCCAACAGCAAAAATAATTCCCATAACGACTGTTGCAGCTAGCTTGGTTAGTGAGATCATGAGCAACAGTCACTGCCAGCAGCAGTTGGTGATCCTGGACTGCTGCTTGAAGAGTACCTTAGAGCAAACAGTAACAGTACAACAAGATCAAAATTTATATATTAAAACCCAATTAGGCGGTAAAGAACGAACAATTTTCTCTTGTGTCACTGCTGTGCCTCATTCCCTAAAGAATATAAAATCTGAGTTGTCAGCTTACACTAGTTACTTGGTCGAGGCAATTGAAACTGGAAGCGCAGATAAAAATCTTGATGGTTGGATTTCAGCTGAGGAACTGCATCAATACGCTTGCCGTAAACTTAAGCAAGCAGCTCCAGCCCTGAAGCCAAAGTTTTATACTCCTGGGGAAGAAAATCAGATTCTGCTGTCTAAAGCAACAATTGCAGATTCCCGGCGCATCTACCGCCAAGAGGTGGAACTTTGGGTAAGTCTTGGAGAAATTTCAGCAACCGCTCGCATTAGCTTGATGTCCTTGGCTAAGAATGAGCAGCTAAGCCCTGAAGATTGTGCGGCAATTGAAGCTGAAGTTCTCAGACCTTATCGAGAGTACCAGGAAAAATTGCAGCTTTATGAGCGGGAATTTATAAAAGAACTCCGCATTAACTATCCTCTAAGTAGTAAAAACTACGAAGATTTAAGGTATCTGCAACAGTTTCTGGGAATAACAGATGAGGATATAGAAAAGATTAGAGGGCAAGTTACTCGGCAGCTAGAGAGTGGCTATCCAAAGGAAGACAATTCTAATTCCAAAATTCAGCAAAAGTTCTCTTCTTTATCTCAATTAATTGCTAATTCACTTCCCGCTTCTGTTTCTTCTTCAGATGATGAACTAGCACAATCAGAGCAGGGAGAGCCGCACCAAGAGGAAGTTTTGAATCTGAGTGCAGCGCCACTAGAAAAGGCACAGACTCTAAATGCGGTGCAGATTAATTCTACTCCTGCACTTGAGGTCTCATCTAGCTTGAGTAGTTTACCAACTAACCCTACTTATACTTTTTCCAAAAAAACAATGCTAGGAATTGCCGTTGCTGGAGGCTTGGCAGTTTTGGCTTGGGCGTTTGGTTTCTCGAACCGTGGCTCAGTAGAATCTTCACAAGAGTCCATAGAGAAAGCATCATCTGAGCCTTCAGCCGTTATATCTGCACAGCAGACAAATGGCAAGCAAGGGACTGTTAATGCGTTTTTAGAGAAACCATCTCAGATACCAAAACCGACAAATTCTGAACCAATAGCGATTCCGGAAGCTTCACCACTTCCATCTCCGACACCGACACCCACTAACACTAACGAAGGTACTAGTCCTAAAGTCGATGCATCTTCTCAGGCTGAAAAATCACCAGAAAAAAAGGGTTGCTGGATTTCTGTTAATGGAAATATCCGCTCTCGACCTACTTCTTTAGAGGGTAATACAATTACATCTTTTAAAAGAGAATTGCCTGTTACTGGCAAGCAGACGCCAGGAGGCTGGATACAGGTGAGACTCCCTAGCTACAAATTAGGCTGGGTACATCCAAATGTGATTTTAACAAGTACAGGGGAAATGAATTCTTGTCTATCGAAAAAAGGAATACGTATTAGGAAAGTCAGTGGTTTATAGTGGGTAATTCTAAATACTTTCTATTGTCTTTTTTGCAATAATATTTAGGCTAATTAAAGTGTCTAGAATACGTAGGCTACTACAATCATTAAATAGATTAAACTCTGAGAATTGCTCATATTCCTGAAAACCGGCTTCTTCTAGGTAAAGTGCTAAAATATCAAAATCAAAGCCAACTTTGTGAACATCGTAGATATTTGTCTGACCACCAAATATAATTCTCATCAGGTGATGACGTTCCAAAGGCATTAGATTCGGATTGAGATAAAGCCAGCATAAGGTTTTTAGATCTGGTACACTAACTAGAAGTTTTCCTCCTGGTACAAGTACGCGATGCCATTCTTGGAGTGTGTTAATGAGTTGATTATCCAGACTATAGTAAAAGTGTTCTAGGACATGACTTGCATAAATGACTTCAATAGAATTACTTTCAAATTGACTCAAATCAGAGGCATTAGATACATAGTCAACCTCTGGACGAGGCTCAACATCTAGAATTTTCCAATCAGGATGAGGCTCTTTTCCTCCGATATGAAGCTTGATTGGCTTGGTTGGCACTCTCTCACCTGCATTCGATCATCTTAAAAGAACAAGGGCTTCTTTCTTAAGAAGATGACAAGTAATAAGTAATAAGTTGAATTTAGTACTTACTTATTACTTATTACTTGTTACTTATTACCTCAAGTTTCTGGCACGACAATTCCTCTCTAGATGTCAAGAACTAGGCTTCAAAAGCCGGAAACTAGATTAGTGAGTTTTTTGGTCTTTCTGCAATCGAGTCTGCACCATGAGAAACTTTACCGTTCTTATGATTGGTGTGACCATTGCCATTGCGAGGCTGAATTACCCCATAACCACCATGGTTGCGTTCGTAAATCACGTTAATTTCGTTGGTGCTAAGGTTGCGGAACATGAAAAAGTCGTGATCTACCAACTGTAGTTGTTCTAAGGCTTCCTCAATCGTCATTGGTGGCATGGCGAAGTACTTCATACGCAAAACTTCGCTTGGTAGCTCAGGAGAACGATCACCAATGAGATTTTCTACTACTGGTGTGTCATGGACAACAATGCCTGTCTTGCGCTGAGATTGGGTTTTCTTATTTTGTAGCTTCTCTTTGTATTTTCGCAGTTGGCGCTGAATCTTGTCAGCAACCAAATCAACACTAGCGTACAAGTCGTCGTTACTTTCTTGAGCGCGAATTACTGTCCCGTTTGCATAAATGGTCACTTCTGCAGTTTGCTTAGAATTTATCCGGGGATTGCGAGCCACCGATAGATTGACGTCTACCTCAGTTGTAATGTTCTGGAAGTGATTGACGGCCTTCTCAATTTTCTGATTGACATAATCACGAATTGCATCGGTGATTTCGATGTTTTTACCCTGGATTACAAGCTTCATACTTGATTACTCCATCATGTAAAGTCCGTCTCGTCAAGAGCGACCTGACACCGAAGGGCTGCTCTTAGAGACCACCTTCACCGTAGCACTTTAGTATTATGCACGACATAAGCTTTTGACTTCTCTTCAGATTCCTTTGCATTTTTTAAACTAATTCCAATCGTTGCGAATCAAACCATGTGTTCTCATGGGGAACAGGGGGATATGGTTGGATAATTTATCGAAATTAATTTGGGTTAAATACCCCACCGTCACTTGCGGTGCATAAAATTGGTTGAGGTCAAATCCCCATCCAAGAAAGTCCCCGCGTCCCCGTGTCACCGTGTCCCCGCGTCTTTAATTCTTGAGGTTCCCTTATAATCCTTGATTGAGTGATGGGAAAGGTTACAATACTAAGTGTAGAGTAACAAAAATACGTCACACTTTAAGCAATGGGGCGTCGATGCTTACTAGACAATCAGGGACTAGTACCATATTCGGTAGCTTGGAAACAGCAGCAAGAGCTTGTCAATTCTCGCCTTCAAGATCCTAGTCTTGATGATGTTCTCTTATTGTTGGAACATCCCCCAGTTTATACTCTTGGTCAAGGAGCAAGTCTTGATTTCCTTAAGTTTGACCCTGCTCAAGCTAATGTCGAACTGCACCGAGTTGAACGCGGAGGTGAAGTAACTTATCACTGTCCTGGTCAATTGGTGGGCTATCCAATTCTAAATCTACGCTATTACCGACAGGATTTGCACTGGTATCTGCGACAGCTTGAAGAGGTATTGATTAAGCTTTTAGATTTCTACGGACTCCAGGGCAAACGCCTTGCCGGTATGACTGGTGTCTGGCTAGAGGGAAGAAAAGTTGCAGCAATTGGCATTAAAGTCAAGCGCTGGATTACGATGCACGGCTTTTCTCTGAATGTTTGTCCTGATTTGACAGGCTTTGAGCGCATTGTACCTTGTGGTATCGCTAATCGACCTGTTGGTAGTCTTGCTCAATTTATTCCTGATTTTACTGTAGAGCAGGCTCGTTGGGCAATTGCCAAAGCTTTCAGAGAAGTTTTTGAGGTACAGTTAATTAGTCTAGAGAGTTAACTCGCAAAAAACTATCTAAATCAGCGTAGGTGCCAGCATAGGTCACGGTAGGGGTATCATAACCTTTAAGATTGACTTTGTACTCCTTAAAGTTAATCTCAGAGGTTCCTAACTCGCAAATGTAGTTATAAGTATCTTGACCCAGAGCAATGTCTAAACCAATTTGTTTGGTGGCAGATTCTAAGCGAAAAGCGGCATTGACTGTATCGCCAATGGCTGTGTAGTCTGGGCGATCGCCACTGCCAGTATTGCCAACCATAGCATAACCTGTATTGATTCCTGTCCCAATGCGTAACCGGAAGGGCAAAGGATACTTATCATAAAGAGCTGAAGTCATTTTGTGCAGGGCACTTACTGCCTGACAAATTTTCTGTGTTTCTTTTTTCGTAACTCCTTGAGAACCGTGAAACCAAATTGCCATCACGGCGTCGCCGATGTATTTATCTACCCAACTATCAGACTTGCGAATAATATTGCCCGACTCCCGAAACCAACTGCCAATTACTGCCGAGAGAATGGTTTCGTCTAATTTGCGGGTGAGTACTGTGTAGTCGCGAATATCGACAACCATCACCGAAATTAGGCGGCGCACGTGTAAAGCTGAAGTTAAAGGTTCACCATCCCTCATCAGAGATGGATCGGTGTCATTTTTACTCAATGGGCAATGAAACTCTAGATCAGTCTGTCCAAAAGTCAGACGATCACCATTACGTAAAGTTACCGGAATACTTACTCGCCTACCATTAACAAATGTTCCATTGCGGCTCCCTAAATCGATTAAATAAAACTCTGAATTCTCAGTAAACTGCAACATTGCATGATTTCGGGAAATCCATCGATCTGGGAGTACAAAACTATTGTCATCACTACGACCAAATGTCCAGCAATTGCTGTCCACTAGCGGCAAACGACGATTACCAGTTTCAGTTTTAAGGAGCAAATAGGGAGTGGATCGCAAAGTCACCACAGCTACAGAAACAAAAAAAGGGTTCACAAGGTCTTTGAGACTCCCTTCCATTGCCTGAAGGGGTTTCTTGGTTCTACAACTCGCCATTAGACGGTAGCCTTTGAGGTGAGTGTGATCTGCCGGAGGGAACCCCCGGATGGGTAACACCTCAACCAACCGCTCAAGAGGGCAAATCTCTCCAAGCGTAAGTTCCCACCGAGTCTAACTTCGTCAACCGATAATTAACGCACCTCGGTGCGCACCCTAAGGTACTCAGTCCTAATCTCAAGATATTGATACCAGCACTGAGGTCTCTATCCTCTATCAAACCACAATCTGGAGCCTTTCTAGTATTAGAAAGCTTCCAGGCGCTGGTTTTATATTCGACACAATGACTGTACTTCTTGAACTTAGGAAACCCTAGACCCTGAAGAGTTGTTCGGTCACCATCTTCAGACAACAGAAGCAACCAGCCAAAACAGACCATCTACCAAGATTGTACTCAACACTGCTCCACTAAATGCCCACCAATGCAATCCTCCTCTAGCTAATGACCAAATACCAACGAACATCAAAGTGCTAACTAGCACCCCTGCCCAACTTATTCCCCAAGGAGTTTGCACATGAATCAGAGCGCTTTGCAAAATCGACCCAGCCAATTGCGGATCAACCTGCATGACCTGACGCCAATAAGGTATCAAAGCTGTTAAGTAAAAATATACATCGGTTAGGGCTGTACCTAATAGTGAACCTAGATAAAACAGGTTGCCCACCATTCCCCAACCTCGCCAACAAGCCCACAGGGCAAAGGGCAAACCAATTGCCTCAATTGGTAAGTGAATTAGGGGTTCCCAGCGCAGCCAGCCCCAATAAATGGAGCCTGCCAGCCAACTCCAGCTAAACCCTAACAATAAGTCGCCCCAGATTTTGGTTTCTTTTCTCTTGAATAGTTTTATTCCTAGCCATACCCAACCTAAAGTCATTGCTAAGCTCAAAAACGGCAACTCTCTTACTAGCGGCGCTTGCACAAATACTGGCACTGAAACTAGAAAAGAGGAAGCCCCAAATACTGACCAGGTTTGGCGATTGCCAATGTTCCGCCCTCGCTCATAGAGCCAAAATTTTTTTAATTGGTTCGATAACCCGGATGTAGAACCAGGAGATAACCAGGTATTGTTCAACAAAATATTGTTAATATTCTTTACTTATGTTTAATTCTCTTAATGTATCATATCCCTGTATCCCCCCCAGGGGGATATAGAGGATCTTATCTCAATCTGCTTTTGATCTCCATCTTGATGCCAGCTTGAATTCCGGATTGGGCTAGTTAGGCTCCGTAAACTACTTAATATATTCTTTAACTTTGTAATAACAAGTTGCGTTCAGCAAATCACGTCTGTTTTTGTAAGCTGGCATGACTTGCCGATCAAGCCTCTAGCCAGTAATACTTAACCGGAGACTGTTATTAAAGTTTATTTTTCTATTTATTCTCTCGGTACACTGACGACTAAATTTAAGTAATTATGGAGACGGCATGGTTCTATTACAACGTCGGTTGTTCAAGCTCTTTGTCGCTGGTGCTATCAGCGCCTTCCTCGCCTTCCCCTTGAAAGTTTTAGGTAATAACCTCTCACCAGAAATCTCCTCAGCTGCCACTACCTCGACTTCTCAGATGAATGTTTTTCAGGCTGTGATTCTTGGTTTGGTGCAGGGATTCACAGAGTTTCTGCCCATTAGCAGTACTGCTCATTTAAAGGTGGTGCCAGTAGCTTTAGGTTGGGGTGATCCTGGGGTTGCCTTTACTGCTATAATTCAGCTAGGCTCGATCGCAGCGGTGCTGTGGTACTTTTGGGGAGATTTGACTAAGGTTACCACTGGAGCCTTAAGAGCAATTGGGCAATCAGATTACCAGTCCCAAGAGTTCCGCATGGCACTAGGAATCGCTTTGGGAACTCTGCCAATTGTCTTCTTTGGCTTATTAATTAAGGTATTTATCCCAGATTTCGATAATTCACCGATACGCAGTACCACTGCGATCGCTTGTGTCTCGATTATCATGGGTTTATTAATGGGCGTTGCCGAAAAGGTGGGCAAGCGCAAACGGGACTTTGATGGTTTAGATCTTCAGGATGGCGTTATTATGGGCTTGGCTCAAGCTTTAGCTCTAGTGCCTGGTGTTTCTCGTTCTGGTTCAACCTTAACTGCCGGTTTATTTATGGATTTGGAGAGGGCAACAGCAGCTCGTTTCTCCTTTTTGCTAGGTATTCCTGCCATTACCTTAGCTGGATTAGTAGAGTTAGTCGGTTTGCTCAAAGATGGGCTCGGGGATGTAGGTGTATTGCCGCTGATTATGGCAGTAATTTCCTCAGCTATATTTTCCTATGTAGCGATCGCTGGTATGATCGCTTTCCTCAAAAAGCGGGGTGTCTGGATATTCGTATGGTATCGGTTATTATTTGGAATAGCAATATTGGGTGCGATCGCTCTTGAGTGGCTGCCAACCAATTAGGGACTTCCAATTAAAGACGCGGGGATGGCTCGGGGAGACGCGGAGATGCGGAGATGCGGAGACGCGGAGATGCGGAGACGCGGAGATGCGGAGATGCGGAGATGCGGAGATGCGGAGATGCGGAGATGCGGAGACGCGGGGATGCGGGGATGCGGAGATGGGGAGATGGGGAGATGGGGAGATGGGGAGATGGGGGGATGGGGAGACGCGGAGATGCGGAGATGCGGAGAATTCAAATCCCACGCAAAATTTCGTTCACCCCCTTAATAAGCTATTGTGCCTTTAAAATAAATAGTTGAGAACATGGACTCTGAATGTGCTCGTCCAGGTTCAATTGCTCCATGAGTGAAACTTCTATTCGTCCTGCTCTGATTACCAAGGTTATCCCTGACTCAATTGCTGCTGAAGTAGGTTTTGAAGCAGGGGATGCAATTGTTGCCATCAACAGTATGCATCCTCGTGATCTAATTGATTATCAATTCCTCTGTGCTGATGAAATCCTAGAAATAGAGGTCCTCGATGCAGCTGGTAAAACTCACTTGGTAGAAATTGAGAAAGAGTGCGATCATGACCTAGGGTTGGAATTCGAGACAGCTTTGTTTGATGGCTTGATTCAGTGCAATAACAACTGTCCTTTTTGTTTTATTGACCAACAGCCACCGGGTAAGCGTCAGAGTCTTTACCTTAAAGATGACGACTACCGCCTCAGTTTCCTCTATGGTTCTTACTTAACTCTGACTAATCTTACTCAAAAAGAGTGGGCTAGAATCGAACAAATGCGATTATCCCCTCTTTATGTTTCTGTCCATGCCACTGAACCAGAAATACGCCAACGGCTACTCAAAAATCATCGTGCTGGGCAAATTTTAGAGCAGTTGCAGTGGTTTCAGGAGCGACGACTACAAATTCATGCCCAGGTTGTGGTTTGTCCTGGTATTAATGATGGTATTCATTTGCAACGTACTTTAATAGATTTGTCACAATTCCACCAAGGTGAAGTGCCAGCAGTTGCCTCTGTAGCAGTAGTACCAGTGGGATTAACGCGATTTCGCCCCACAGAAGATGAGTTAAGTCCTGTAAGTTGCCAGAAGGCAACAGAAGTGATTGGGCAAGTTGAGACACTTCAGGAGAAATTTCGACAGCAATTAGGTTCTAATTTCACCTGGTTAGCTGATGAGTGGTTTTTGATTGCTAGACAGGAATTGCCTGCGGAATCTCATTATGAGGATTATCCTCAAATTGGCAATGGTGTTGGTTCGATTCGCCAATTCATTAAACAATTTCAAGAGGTAGCCACTCGTCTGTTGCCAAGCCATCTGGAGACGCCCCGCAGTTTTACCTGGGTAGTTGGTAATGCTGTGGAAAAGGTTTTTGTGCCGCTTGTAGAACAGTTGAATGCAGTTGCAGGGCTAGAAGTGAGGTTGGCGGCTGTGCGCAGCGATTATTGGGGGCAGGAAATAACTGTAACTGGTTTATTGACTGGGGAGGATTTGCTTAAAGGATTGCAAGGACAAGATTTAGGAGATGCGATTGTGTTACCATCTCTCATGCTTAAACATGGCGATACCTTGTTTTTAGATGATTTAAAGGTTGAGGAGGTGGCCTGTCAACTGGGGACTAAGATTTTACCTGTTAATGGGATTGAGGGATTAATTGAAACTTTTTGCTGTATTGATAATGGTGCAAAATTTCAACTATATCAAATATAAAAAGGAATGCTAAAAATAATCTAACTTTAAATATAAATGACCTTTCCAAGTACTATTTCTCCCCCTTTACCAATTCCCCCCCTCGAAAGCGGAGACAGACTAACTCAAAAAGAATTTGAGCGCCGCTACCATGCTATGCCTCAGCTCAAAAAAGCGGAACTAATTGCAGGAGTTGTCTACGTGGCATCACCGATAAGATACAAAAGTCATGGAGAACCCCATGCTTACATTATGACTTGGCTAGGGTTGTATAAAGCTGCAACACCGGGGGTAGGGTTGGGAAATAATGCGACAGTACGCCTCGACGTTGACAATGAACCGCAACCGGATGCCCTGTTGAGAATTGAAGTAGGGGGACAATCAAGTATTAGTAAAGATGATTATCTCGAAGGTGCGCCAGAGTTGATTGTAGAAATTGCTGCTAGTAGTGCTTCTTATGATTTACACCAAAAACTTGATGTCTATCGACGTCATCAAGTACAGGAATATTTAGTGTGGCGAGTTTATGAGGGGCAATTCGATTGGTTTAGATTAATTAAAGGCGAATATATACAACTTGAACCAAATCAAGAGGGCATAATTTCCTCGGAAGTGTTCCCCGGATTATGGTTAGCCACAGAAGCTCTATTAGAGGGAAACTTGGCAAGAGTCATAGAAGTTTTACAACAGGGATTAGCAATTAATAATAAGTAATAAGTAATAAGTAATAAGTAATAAGTAATAAGTAAATTGACCTAATCACAACCCCTCAATTACTAATTGACTTAAATGCTTAAATATACGCAATACATCATAGAGCTGATTTTTTCCAGGGTCACGAGTACGAAATCCTTTAGAGAGAGCATACTGAGGTCTTTCTTTCCTGAGCAATTTGACAAAAACAAAGGTTCCCCCAGTGGTAATCATACCGTAACTTGGTTGTTCTCGATGAGGGTTTGCTAGCATATAAGCTAGCAGTTGGGCTAGTCCAGCTTCAGTAGAGTAGGAAGCCCTTTTCGACTCGATTACCATTACCCAAAAGCGGTCTTTTAATACTAAGGTGTCAATTTTACCTTTGATCATAATTCCTTGATCTTCTGTCACTAATTCTACTGATTGTTCTGATTTAATATAAAATGGGTGCAAAAAGAATCCACCGACAAATAAAATTGGATCCAGTACCGCCATCCTGACTACATCTTCAAGTAGAGGAGGATATTCGAGGAGGTTAATAAAGCCAGTTTTAACTCGGTCTAAAAGTTGTTTTTCAAAATCATTGATTTCTGGTAAACCCTCCTGCCACTCTGGGAAAAAATAATCATCGCTTACTAATTGAATCCCAAAGTTATCTATTAAATAGCGCAGGTCTATATCTTTAGTTTGGACAGTTTGTACCATAGTTTATGGATCCGATTATGGTGATATCGTTAATTTTACTATTATCTGTTAATTTTACTATAGCAATCCTAAATGATTAGCAAAAACTCCGTTATTTTACCTACTCCCTGTAGGGGCGCACGTCTGTGCGCCCCTACACCCCTTTAAAAGAACATGGACTTGTTGATTAGAACAGGGTAAGTAATATAGCAACCGACATGTCGGTTAGGACATCGTATTTTGATTCAAAGGGAACAGGGAACAGGGAACAGGGAACAGGGAAAAAGAAAGTGTCCTAACAGCTGTGGCGACTGCTATAAGTAATAGGTAATAAGTGAAGAGCAGAAATTTTCTTACTCATTATTTATTACTTAAAAAACATTTGTAGCAAATATTTAGGCGATCGATATGAATGCTCGATTGCCTATTCCCCACTTCCTACTCTGATTTTAATACTTCAGCACTAACTTCCTCCGGTGGATGAGTGTTGTTTTCCACTGTCTCAGTTGCTTCGCCTAATGTTTCTTCGATTATCTGAATTGCGCCACTGATGCGGAGTAAAGTTTCTCGCAAGTTAGTTTGTTTTGCTTCTAGTTCTACTAGCATTTTTTGACCAACTTCATATTCGGCTTTCAGAGATTGGAGTCGTTGTTGGAGTTTTTCTTTCATAGGTGATTGGACATTTAGTAAGATGCAAGAAAAAAGTATTTAACAGAAACCAAATCTTTCGCTATCGCTACACTACCAAAAAATAAAGATTCTATATTGATTTTTGCTCTTCCAGAGATTCAAGACGGGTTTGAAGTTGAGTAAATTTCTGTTGCAGGTCAAGGGATTGAGTCCATAGCTTGCCGATGAGGTATCGGTTAACGTGCGTGAATGCTGCTAAGTCTACATTTTCGACATTTTCCTCAGTCCGCTGTGCATGGGGGTCATCAACCTTTTGCTTTGTATGGGGATCTATAATCGACAAGTCATGTTGCACGAACTGCTTGGCAGTACCAGAACGGAAGAATTCTTCAGCAATAACACCAATACAAAGATCTTGTAAACCATCTTTGACTGCGTCCTTATGCATGAAACTTACTAACCGAGGAGCCAAGTAATCAACAATTTCCTCATTAGTCATCTCAAAGCTATCAATGTTTTGCTTGTACTTAATAGATGAGCTATCCCTGTACACTCTACCGCCACTACTGATGCGTAGCCAGGAACCGCTACCGCTTGTAGAAAGATTTGTGAACCAAAGTTGACCTGCGTTAATGCTAAAGAACCGTTTACCGAAGTGGAATGATTCTTTGCTACCGCTAGCTTCTTCCCAGGTATTAGCATCCAAAGCAACATGCTGAAAATCGTAGTGTCCTCCTCTCCATATCGATACTTGACCTATTTGGGCGCTCTTTTGTGTGACATTGTTGCGAGTGAGGTTCAGCATTCCATTGAGAGTTGCATTACCTGTAACAGTTAAAGTACCTTGTACTTTTAATTTCGATGAACCTGGATCTGTTGTCCCGATGCCAACATTACCATTTTTAATCACCATCTGGACTGTACCACCAGTACCAGCACTGAGTTCTCCATCGTTATGAGAGCCACCTTTGTACCAGGCAAAGTTATTATCGGTACGAAAATACTGTGTATTACTCTGAATACCGATGCCATAAGTCTGGTTCCACAAATTAATCATTTGCCTAACTTGGGAACCAAAACTGAGGGTTGAAGAACCGGTGAAGGTACTGCCGTTGCTGATGCTCAAACTACTGAGGTTGGTATCACCTGTAACAGTTAAATTCCCTTGTACTTTTAATTTCGATGAACCTGGATCTGATGTCCCTATGCCGACATTACCATTTTTAATCACCATCTGGACTGTACCACCAGTACCAGCATTGAGTTCTCCATCGTTATGAGAACCACTTTTGTACCAGGCAAAGTTTTTATTGGAGCGAAAATACTGTGTAGCATGCTGAATACCGATGGCATAATCTTGGTCATATAAATTAATCATCTGCCTGTTTTGAGAACCAAAACTGAGGGTTGCAGAACCGATGAAGGTAATGCTGTTGCCGATGCTCAAACTACTGAGGTTGGTATCACCTGTAACAGTCAAATTCCCTTGTACTTTTAATTTCGATGAACCTGGATCTGTTGTGCCGATGCCAACATTACCATCTGAAGTCAGTCTCATACCGACTGAGCCGCTACTGGAGGTTGTAGAATTATAACGAAAATCGATATAGGTTCCTGTCAGCGCTAGTTCCCCACTTCGACTGGAGTCATTACCCCACAGCTCAATCCAAGCAGGACTGTTGTTTACGCCAGTGTTAGTGTATATATTTAATCGGTCATCAGTTCCACCCTGGATGTTTCCTGAAACGCTGAGGTTGCTGTTAAGGCTTAAATTTCCATTTAGCGTGGTATCACCAGTAACCTTCAAATCACCATCAATTACAGCCAAACTACTGGCACTATTACCACCAGAACGCAGTGTCGGTCCAGTAATTGCACCGCTATCCGAATTACCACTAGGCAAACGCACTCCAGAATACTTGCGTTCACTGAGATTAGGAGTCACAGTACCATTGCCATCAATTGTCAGCTTTGCCAGAACAATTGAATCCTCAGGCAAATTAGCTGGCGTAGCAACTTGGATATTGGGCTTTTCATGCCAGCGCCTGGAACCACCGCTACCCAAACCTCCGTCAGTTGCCTGATCTGATTCTTCCTTTTGATAGGAAATAATTAGGTAAACTTCGTCATTTCTGTGACTGCTGAGACTTATTGTAGAATTTATACTCAAGACAATCTGCCGACCTTGACTGTCAAGAGCAGTACCAGGTTTGACAGTAACATGATCAGTAGCAGTCTCAAGGGTCAGACCATCACAAACTCCCGAAACCCGGAGGAATTTATTAAGGCGGCGCTGTCGGTCAATATAATACTTCTGTTCATCAATGAAATCTTGGTCTTTTAAAAACTGACCATCGAAGTAGCGTACTCGCTTCTCAATGTAGGGATACTGGGTATAATCTGTCATTTTGATGCTCCTGGTTATTGTTTAGCTATGCTTGAGAGTGCGGGGAAGGGTTAAAAATTGAGTTTGACTTAAAAACACAACGTCAAAATTCTTCTCCCCATCTCCCCAGGAAAGGCAGAAGGCAGGAGGCAGGAGGCAGAAGTAAGAAAATGCATCTCCCCACTCCCTTAATTAAGATATCGATGTAGTTCCAAGTAGTGTGGTCCTCCCAACGATAATGCCTCTTTCACCACCAGTTGGCTCATTGATAATTTGCATGCTGGGTACTAACACCCGCAAAGCATAAAAAGTGTGAGCCGGTTTTTCCTGATTGAGAATTGCTTTAGCAATATCTTCCTTGCGTCGCAGCAGCTTTGGATCTTGCTCACTCAAGGTCATTGTGACTTGGAAATAATGAGCTGGTTGGTCAAATTCGTAGATTTTAACTTCTTCTTGGGTATAAAGTTCTAATATTTCCTTTACTCCCGCCTTAGTCCCCCGTTTGCGGTATAAAGGGACAATATTACTGATAAACCGACGTTTGGTCTCCTCACTCCAATCCTCTCGCAAACTTAAAGCTACCCAACCTGCCAGCCAAGGCAAAAACTCAGCTGGTGCTACCTCTGACTCTACTGGTAAGTCAGGATGATTGTAGATATTGAAATAAGTATGGATACGGTCAATATACTCTTCCAGAGCCAGCTGATTAGAATTTGGATCGTCAGGATCACGCGGTAAGAAGCCGCTCATTACCCGCTCAAAAGCCAGTAGGAAGCGACCAACAAAAGGTTCTTCCCGAAAGTTAGCTGGCAGATATTCTAGATAGCTACTTAAGTAGTTGGACATAAGTCAAGGGAGTAGGGAGTAGGGAGTAGGGAGTAGGGAGTAGGGAGTAGGGAGTAGGGAGTAGGGAGTAGGGAGTAGGGAGTAGGGAGTAGGGAGTAGGGAGTAGGGAGTAGGGAGTAGGGAGTAGGGAGTA
>JAAHGS010000050.1 GCA_010692645.1 Symploca sp. SIO2E9 | reverse complement strand
AGGGTGTAGGGGAATTCCGGGCGATTTCATAATTGTTTACACAATTGCTTTTATTTATGTCCGACTACTTAAGTAGGCGGGCATAAATATAGGGCTTTTCAATTGAGTGAGGTACAGCTTGTTGAAGGGAGAGGGGGAGAGAGGGAGAGGGGGAGAGAGGGAGAGGGGGAGAGAGGGAGATGGGGAGATGGGTGAGCGAAAAAAGGTGTGGGGGAACAATAAGCAGACACACCAGACGCGGAGACGCGGGGAATTGAAATCCCACGCAAATTCTTGTTCACCCGGGAGAGAGGGAGAAATTATTCTTCTGGGCTGACTTGAGCCGAGAACTAAGAGGCGTTGTACTTCATCAAGGGTGAAAACTGCTATAATTAGAGTTAATCTGCTCTGAAGCGAACAAGTTAGTTAACTGCGGTATTTACTACTCACGTCAAGTCTTCTTTAAGATGCAACGTTATGTAGGCAAAGCTGAGATTGCAAGGTCTGTAGGGCATTTTTGACCGTGCCTACCAGATATAAAATCTCGGAAACAAGGCGCAGGAGCGTCGTTTTAACGCGCTCCGCAGCAACCGCTTGAATCCTCGCTGTTTTAACGCGAGGAGAGGTCAAAATAATAAATCTATTCTGCTGTAAGGGGAATGGGAGCTGATTGAGTTCGACGTTTCCAGAAAGGTAAATCTGACCACCTTTGTTCCAGGGCGTAATATCTATGTCTAATACTCAAATAATTATCAAAATTAAGTTTTAGTCGCTCCTGGTACTGTTTGAGCATTCTATCTTCATTATTAATCAAATATTCAACTAAAGCAACAGCTGCATCGCATCCACAAGTGATGGCGTGTCCTACACCCATAGAGGAAAGGGGATCGAAAGCAATGGCAGCATCTCCAATCGCCATCCAGTCTTCTCCCACGGCGCGATCGAGAACGTGAGAGTGAGAGGGTTTTACTGCCAGGGGATAAACTAATTGTCCTCCCCGAACCCGTTGTTTGGTATGGGTAGCTTGGGATAACAGTTCAACCCACTGCTTGTCCTTGTGGAGTTTGCCCTGTCGCATAATATCAATATCCGTCATCAAGACCACGATTAAAGTACCATTTGGCAGCCACGCGGAGTACCACCATCCTTCAGGAATTGACTCAATTAGAACTTCTTCTGTGTTTGAACGATCGCTTTCAAAGTCAAGTAAGGCACTAATTCCCACCAGGGTATCGCAGGCGAGGGATTTTGCCCCTAGTCGCTTGGAAATTCTGGCTTGTCTTCCTGTGGCATCGACTAAATAACGGGTTTCTAGCTGGGAATATTCCCCAGAATTATCTTTGAGGAAAAGTCTCCATCCTCCTCCCTCTAATTGCTCTCCTTCAGCGCATTTGGTTTCCAGGTAAAGTTGACCGCCCTTACGAACCAGTTGTTCTGCTAACATGGCATCAAATTCTGTGCGATCGAGGAGATAACCTTCCCCCATTTGATTGATGATCGAGGGGCGAGAGTGGAGTTCAGAATGTCCCCAGAGAGCAGCAACGTTGTAAACGGGGGTGTGATTGTCTGCCAGGAAAGGTTGTTTCACTTGCAGGTAATCTAGTAAGGGGAGCAAGCTTGCAGATACGTGTTCTCCTGTACGGAGATTATCATAGGCTGTTTGTTCAATTACGGCAACAGTCAGTTTTGAATAGAGACAAATTGTTAGAGCTAAAGCAATTCCGGCGGGCCCGCCACCAATAATGGCAACGTCAACATTGGGAGTTTGTGACATTTGATTATTCCTCTTTAATAATCTGGAAGCGAATCGCCACTGTTTGGGCGATTCGGCAAAAGTAGACTCTCCCGCATCATCTTATATGGGAAGAGATAGCGGGAGAGAAGGGATACTAATTAAAAGCGAATTCTTCTTCCAGAACGAGGAATTTCGCGTTTTTGGCGAGTAACTTTAATTTCCCGGAAACTTTCGATATCTTCCAGAGCTTGTTGCAGCGATGCTTCATATTCTTGGCTAATGGGTGTTTCTTCAGTTTGACCAGCCATTTGGAACCTTGTCAGTCCCTTGTCTTTAGCATCCGCGATCGCTTGCTGTACTTCTCGTATGCGACCAATCTGGCGTTCTTTCAATTTGTGTGGTTTATCCAAAGTAGTGATGACAAACACCCCATCTTGATCCGCCTCATTTCCGGTAATTTCTTGGTAAGTAACTTCTTTATAATAGAAGTCGTCGTAATTCCGTTCTGTTTCCACAAAATATGGGAACTCCTGCGCATAGTCTGCAAGTTCTCCCCCGCTGTTAACGTTTGTGTTGCGGATGAATCCTAAACTAGCCCACCCTTTGTTAACTATTTGTGAGTAGCTGTTCATTCCTCGTGCAAAGTTCATCTGCAAACCTGCCATTTCGGCATCGAAAGAGTCACGCTGTACCTTTTCTCGGCTTACAAGCCATGGAAAATTAGGGTTTTCTTCAGGTAGTAGGTTCAAACCATTAATGACATTCCAAGGAGCTTGAGGTGGCCACCAGTAGGCATAGTACGTTGGTCGTTCTGGCACTAAATTTGCGTCTTCATCCAGAACTTTGTTAAGGTTGGGGTCTGTGTAGTTGATTAACTGAATTGAGCAGTTGTAGAAATCTGCTTGCCAGGGAATTGCCATGCGCTTGGTTAAATCACCTGGTTCACAGCCTCCTGTTCCATAATTTTGGTCATTGGGATTAGTTTCATCGCGATCGGGTGTGAGAGATGTTAGCGGAGCATCGCTACTGTGTTTAATCCGAATTTGATAAAGAGTATCTGCTATTATTTGACAATCTACCTTTTCCTCATATATCGCTTGATTTTGTGTCGTCCAAGTTACTTCGATACCTGGAGCCTGAGGAAGTCCGACAACATTACCAATGCTGGCACGATCTTTATCGCTTAAGGGGTACTTATAACCATTAGGAGTAGGTTCTGCGGTTAAATTAAACCACTTTTCCAGTAGAAAATACTGGGTTTCAGTCAGTGCCAAAAATTTCTCGATGTTAATATTTTTGATTGAGTTACTACTAGAATTGAGTGGCATTAAAGGAATACCAGTGGTGTTTCCTGTTCCATCTTCTGATTGATTGCTAAACAAGTTTACTTGACGAGGTTGAGTGAAGTCTGTACTAGTATTGTCTGAGTCAGGGGCATTGGGCTCACGAAAATACCCAAAATATGCTTGGCTAATATTTTTATTTTCCCATGGTTTGGAAAAATCAAAAATATTTGATGAGAAAGCTGTCATCGACTGTACATTTGCCACCCAATGGTAACGAGAGATGCGATTGATGATTGGCAAAATGTCACGCTCGTAATTGGGTACGAAACTATCCTGAAAAGTTTCGCTATTATACAAGTCTGGAACTAGACTTAATTTACGTACTGCCACGTCAAACGCAGTATCGTCCCATGCGGAAATATTAGTAATCTCTGGTGCAAAATCAGGTGGGCCAACTATTACCCAAGCTTTTAGTTTTAGTGTCTCTATTTTTGTTCCATCTTGCAGTATTATATCGCAGGTAACAGAGCCATCTGATATATCATCGAACCAATAATCTCCGCCTCCATAACCAGCTAAGTCTGTAAGTCCCCAAGACTTCCCATGTCCTCCCAGAACAATAAGATTTCCTTTACTATCTGTCTTCAGATCCCCAAGTTTTTTAAACACCTGACCCTGGGCCTTGCCTCGATAAATCTCGCTCCACGGGGCTTTTTTTGGGTCTGGGAAGTTAAAGCCTGGGTAAGTATCCAAGTTCTGATTATCGATTGCTACATTTTTTTCTGCCCCTTCTATTATCCTTGGACCAGGGTCAATAATTAAATGTTCCCGCTCTCGAATCTGTTGGTTTCGGAAGGGAACACCCTGTTTTGCATAGCTATTTTCTTCTCCTAGCAATAGGTTGCCTTTCAATTCGGAAAATTCATACCAGACAGCTTTTTTGTTGGCTAAATGTACAGTCCATTTGATGGAGGTTACATCATCAGAATCTAAGTTAACTTCTTCTGGATCAGAACTTGGATCTTCGGTATTGTATTTATAGACACGAAACTTTTGTCCTTGCCGTTTTATAAGCTCTCTGTTAAAAATAGGCAGAGTACCCAACTCTATCCCGGCTTTAAAGCTGGTAACAGGTTGAGGTTGATCTCCTTCATCACCGGTTTGTTGATCACATTCAAGAGGCAAGCCACCAATTTCATTGGGAGCTAAAAAGAACTCTGTGGGATGATTCCCCACTCGAGCAACTCCAATAGCTGGATGAATGACATATTTATAATTTGCCATTTAACTTCTCCTTTGTGCAGTACACCTATAAGACGATAGGAAAGAAGATTTCTGACAAAATTGGTGAGAAAAATTTTTTCTGCCTTACTCAAATTGACAAAAGTCAGGAGGGAAGGGGATTTCAGGCTTCTTCGCATTTGTTTATACACCATCTCCCCATCTCCCCTACCCAGTCTCTGCGCCCCTGAGTTTCACGAAACCGGAGAGGAAATCATTTGCTGTACCAAAAGATATTCAAGAGCCTCAATTACTCGATAAGCAGAAACTCTACCTTGAGTTTGAGCCAAAAATTTCCCTACGACATCACCCGCTGGTTTGCCACCGATGCACAACTGACAGAGTAAATGTAAGTCTCTAACTGGTAAATACATCTTCAGTCGCTGCAGTTGCCTAATACTTTCAGGGGATTTCTCCCAGTAAAGCCATTGCGACGGATCAAGGGCAATATTAAATCTACGTCGCTGCCAAAATTTAGAATCAGACCAACGCTTTTCTAAAGAATAATACTGCCTTCTATCTTCCAAATACAATTCAAACTGATGCCGGGTTCGAGCTTCGTATTTGTCAAGAGCTGTAGTATCGGAGTTAAAATAATTAGCGATCGCCTCCCCAGCTCGAATGCCAGATTGCAATGCTTTGTAAATACCTGCTGAAGAAAGGGGGTCAAAGGTACAAGCTGCATCCCCAACTGCTAACCAGCCATTCCCTGTCATTTGGTCTAAATACTGGGAGACAGCAGATGTAACCATCAGTTTAGAACAGGGTATAGCCCCTGCTAACATTTCTTGAATGTAATTGGTTTTCTCTAGGTAAGCTTGCCAATATTTCCAGTGGCAGAATTGATGCTGTTGTACCTGTTCGCGATCGCTCATCAATGTGACAATAGCGCGGTTATTGGGCAAGCGGGCAGCGTACCACCAACCCCATTCTGCTGCTTCTACCAAAGTGTAACAAGCTTTAGTTGTTTGATTTTCCAATTCAAACACTGCTGCTATTGCTAGCAGACTATCCATGACTACAGGATTAGCACCTTGTTTGGTTGCGAATAGGCTCCGTCGCCCAGTGGCATCAACGACAAAGGAGGTTTTTAACTGCAATGGAGAACCATCTTCATCTAGAAGTGCTAAGTTCCATTTGCCATCAGCTAGGCGGTTGCCTCCCACCACCCGCACGCCTCGCTTTAAGATAGTTCCTTGCTCTGCTGCCATCTGGGCTAGGGAAGCATCAAACTGAGCCCGGTTTAAATGCCAACCTTTTCCTGCTAGGGAAAAAAAGAAATCCTGGTAGCCTAATTGAGAACTACCCCAAGCGGAGCTACTGCCGGAGGAGGGGAGATGTTCCCCTTTCTCCAGGATTTCTCGGGCCCCTAATTGCTGCATAACTGAGTGGATATTAGGGGGAACAGTTTCACCAATCCGAAAATGATTCTGGCGAGACTTTTCTAAAATCGCTACTTGTTTGTCGATTTGTTGTTGGAGGGTGATGGCGGTGGCAGCCCCACCAGGGCCGCCACCAATAATCGCTACATCTATTTCTGATGGGAAGCAATTAGCCATAGGGTTAGTCTTTCGGTCTTTGAACTTCAGCGAAATAGGGACCATCCCAATTGCTGACACTGCTATTCTGATTTATGTCAAAAACAAATCCCAGTTTATGCCATTTTTCCACCATCTCTAAATACCCTAATATCAGGTAATCATCAGCATTTTGATCGTAGCTTGATCCCACCCAAGCAACCTGTTTGTTCTTGATTGTTTCGTCAGGATAATCTGTATTTTCATCAGTATCGCCTTCAATATCATCAGGCTTCAAATACACAAATAGCGGGCGTTGAGCAGGCCACCACCACACAATCCGGTCTAATGATTGAGCAGTACATACATCGAAATCCGCCTGCCAAGGCACAGCCATATACCGAGTTACATCTCCTGGTTCAAATCCTTGATCCCAGTTAAGCCCTAAACTAAGTGGTTTATTATCTAGCTCATTGTAAGGATATTTATGTTTGATCCGGAATGGTTCTTGGTATAGTTTGGGGTTGCGGCAAATCCAAGTCATTTCAATACCTGGTGAAAAAGCCCCTCCGACGCAGGCTTCTAGAGATGCCATGGTAAATGTATCTGGAGCTTTGGGTTCTTCAGAATTTCCTGGATCAAATTTACCATTTGCCCATTGCTGTAAGAAGAAATACTGGGTATCTGTGAGGGTGAGATATTTAGAGGAGTTCTCGCTGCTAGTTGTGGCATCGTCTCCAGCCAAATAGGGCATCATGGGATAGCCAGTGGTTTTCGACTTCAAGGTATTTTTTTGATTGGGTGGTCGCATCTGGCTGAAAAAGTATTGCCGCAAACCGTTGTATTTGGGATCGATATTCGCTAGCTTGTCGTAGTCAAAAGTATGAGGCTTAGGTGGCATGGCAGTCACCCAGGTGGTTAGAGAAGCGCGATCAAGTATCGGTTTGATCTGGTCTTGCCAAGAGGGTTTGTATTTATCATCCCAATACCCATCGTTGTAAATTTTAGTGTTAAAGTTCAAATGGCGGACTGCAGTATCAAACATTGTGTCATACAGCGTCACCATATGGGGAATCTGCGGGGCGTGAGCAGGGGGTGCTACTATGACCCAAGCTGGATATTCAACGGTGATAGGATTTTCCCCATCTAAATGCACCTGTGCTAAAACTGGGCCGTCAGAGGTGTCATCGAACCAATCGTCATTATTGGCATAGGATTTTATCTGAGGTGGGTCGTTTATAGAACCAGAGCGACCATACCCCCCAACAAAAACTAGACGTCCTTCTGTATCCAGGTATATTTCTCCTAGACTTTCAATCGTCTGGTTGTTAACGGTAAAGCCATCAACTGTAGGATATAAATTCTCCAGATCACTGACTGTAAAATTTTTGATATTTTGAGTATCAGTAGATGTGTCTAAACTCTGGCAATCTGGAGCTAGAATTAATTGGTTTTGTCGATTTGTTTCATTCTCTTCACTACCATTTCGTAAAGGATGATTGGGAGCGTATCCATCTTCTCCGTTATTAGTCAGGAACTTATACCAGCTTGCCTTTTTATTTGCAATCCTCACCTTCCAGGTAATCTTGTTAACTGTTTTGTTATTTATCTGTTCTCCGATTTTAACCTCTTGGGGCTCTGTCTCATCTCCAGCATAGTAATAAATCCGAAAACGCACACCTTGTCGGCACATTTTGCCATCATTGTCTCGGAAGTCATTTTCCTCAAAACTACTACCACTTTCTGTGATAGGAAGTGTTGGTTTGTTGCCGTTTAATTGTAAAGGTATGGGAAGGGAAAGAAGATGAGGCTTTTTATTGTCTGTCGCAATAGGTTCTTCTGGAGCAAGATAAAACTGCTCACTATTGCCAACTCGGGCAATACCTATCGGCGGGAAAATTTTAAAACATCCCATGGTTGTATTCTCCTTTTGTTAGGTTATTCGTCAATTGTTTGGTGTTGGGTAAAAATAGCTGCTGAGTTATAACTATCAAGGCTGTTTAGGAACTTGAGCTACATTCAGTAATGCCACAAATTGCTTTCTTAACTGCTTCCAAGGTTGCCTTTGTTGATGAGGATAGATTATTTGGTGGATTGAGAGCATTACTTATCGCAGTCTTAATAACGTTGAGAATGCTATCTAAATCGCTATCTTGGTAGTTATGATCGTACTCAAAACTCGGACCAGCAGTTGGTCCCAAAGTCTTATTGCCATCTGTATACATTGGCGTTTGCATTAACTGAGTGGCGAGGGTAGGAAAGACACTCTGCATGAGCGTGACAATCACACTGAAGTACGAGTCATTGTCTTCGCTAAATATATCTTGCAAGGCCTTAACCAAGAGACTGTAACAGAGATTAAAAATTTCGTTAAGAACCTTAGCGTCTTCGTTGCCTGCTGATTCAAACTTGCTTTGGGAAGGATTAGGAATCATCGGATGAACCGAAGGCAGAGGCACGATACCATCAGCGATCGCCTTAAACTTAAAATAATGGGAAAGTTGATAAGGGGTTCCCAAGATGGGACCATAAGTGCCATCACTACGCAAGCCGTATTGATTATAGGTTCCATAAGGTTGATTTTTATCGTAACCAGTATTGGGAGGGATTGCTCCTTCCCCTTGTTCCATGATTTGTTTAATCGCTTCTTTCGCAGTATCTATGTCTGTTACCTTGATCGGTTTTCCACCACCACTGCCAAAGTAAAAATCAGTTCGTTGCCAATCTTGGTTGCCAGTGAAGACTTTGTTTTTATCATCTCCGGCTACTCGAACGCACAATTCAAACAATTGTTCGATCGCTTGATAGAACTGCCCGATGCTATCAAATTCCTGTTCCTGCAAAAGTTTTATTTGGATGTCGGTTTCAGGTAAAGGTTGCTCAATACCCATGAACGTCTGCCGTATCAACTCTGTGGATGCTGCCATGAGTTGAACACGGGGACCATTTAAGATGGGGCGCAAGAATTCGTCGGGATAGTTGATCGGGAGTGTAAGCTTTTTCTTGTCGTCTTCGGAATTAATAGGTACAAGTAGATTAATATCAACATCACCATAAAACTTAGGGTGATCATCCTTACCGTCTGCAATTGCATTCATCAGGTTGCAGGCCAAGTTAATATGCAACATTTCTTCAAGTGCCACACTTCGGATTATCTGGTAAGCAGGTGAGGACTTATCCTCAAGGGAATACAATGCAACTAAGTAGGGGGGGATAGTAGAGAACTCTAAAGTGAGCGCAACTTGGAGAGCTTGTCTAAGCTGTTTTTTCAGAACTTTGAGCAAGAATTCGATAATTTGATCATCATCGGGCAGATTTATATTCTGAGCTAGAGCCGCGTCTATCGCTTCAATGTTAATAGGTATATCTTGATCTGAGCGTTCTGTAGTGGGCATAGAGCTCAAGCTCCTGAAAGAAAATCGTATTGGTTTTGTTGGTGTTTTTTGTGCCATTATCAGTTTCCTCTCCTTTGAGGCTTTCATCCAGATTTTTAGTTCGTCATGCTTATATGACGATTTGCCTCTAGGTTTTCTGATTTTTTTCTAGATAATTTTTTTCTAGAACCGTAAAACCAGCTAGAGGAGCTACCTCAACACCGTCTATTTCTTCTGCCGATATCGCTTGCGTTTCCCGAACAGTAAGGGCTGCAAGTTTCCTGAGTGCCACTGAACTTTCCACCGACTCGGGGAGGTGAAGGAAATTTTGGGTGGGATTTCTAGCTAAGTATCCAAAAAATCCCCCCCACACTCCCCACACCTGTTTTCGCTCACCTGACTCGGAGTTTTCTACTCTTACCGAAATTAAATCCACGCTGGCTAGTGTAGAAGTGGTTTCCACCGCCGAATCCTCAAAGGGTGCCATGTCTGAGTCCAAATCTTTCTTTACTTCTGGCTCCCTTTGCTGCTGCTTTACAACCGTTGCCCTTGGGGTTGGCGACTTCTTCAGCACCGCTGTAGCTACTTCCCCAGGGAGCATGTCACCTTTGTAAGCCCTCACCCTAAATCCCTCTGGCAAGCCTGGGAGAGGGACTTTGAAAGCTTGCTCCCCTTCCCCATCAGTGTCTTGGAAATAACCCCTCAACTTCTCTTTGAGCTGTTTCCGTGCTAATGAGATGCGCTTGCAGACGTTATCGTAGCTTATCCCTTGTGCTGCAGCAATTTCAGTATGACTACGCTGTTGATAAAAATGTAAGATAAAACTATTACGCAACCGTTCTGGTAAAGAAGCGATCGCATCCTTGATAACTATTGCTTTCTCTTCCTTTTCCAAGGCTTTCTCTGGAGTATCCACCGCACTAGCCGCTTCGACATTCTCCCTTGCCCCCACCCATTCCAAACTTTCTACAACTGTGGCTTCCTTAGAGCGTTGGCGAATAATATCGATACAGAGGTTGCGAGTCAACTGCACCAGCCAAGCTTGCAAGTTATTGATTTTCCCTGCATATTTCTGTACCTTTTCCCAAGCCTTGAGCATCGCCCGACTCAAAGCATCTTCAGCATCCGTAGAGTTGAAATTCATCAACTTCAGACAGCACGGATAAAGTTTGTCTTGATTTTCCTGCCATTGCTGCCAAAACTTGGAGACAATATCATCTGGAGCAGTTCCAGTTAATGTACCTGCACAGTTGCACCCGATGTCACTAGATTGCATAAAATTATCAATCCAAGATCAAATAATGCCTTAGCACTATGAGAATTATTATTTTTAGCAGGATTTATAACAACCTATAAACCTCATCTAAAAACTCATCTAAAAACTCATCTCAAATCCTATAAACCTCATCTCAAATCCTATAAACCTCATCTAAAACCCTATAAACCTCATCTAAAAACTCATCTGCTCCCTGACGGCGGGGAGCTTACCCACAATGCGGTAGACTTTCAATGCGATCGCTTGCGCTTAACCTTAACCCCATCGGTAATGATAGAATTGCCTGTAGCGAATGGTTCCAGGTGTAGGATGACTGGGGCATGTCTATGACTAAAAGCACAGAAAAGATTGTTTTACCTCCTCCTTTCCCAGACCATACACAACTGCCAGAGACAGATGGAACCTTTGTGAAAAATTTTCAGGAGCATCCTCAAAGCATTATTCTCACTGACTCCCTCACCCCAGTTTTAGAACAATTACATCCAGATGGACAATATGCTATCGGTCAAGACTGTGGTATCTATTGGCGAGAAGCTGAACCACCGGAAGCAGGAGCCGAAGCACCAGATTGGTTTTACGTGCCGAATGTTCCCCCCAATATAGGAGGTGAGATTCGTCGTTCTTACGTTCTGTGGCGGGAATTTATTTCTCCCTTAATTGCTTTGGAGTTTGCTAGTGGCAGCGGGAATGAAGAACGAGATAAAACTCCCCTATCGAAAGCAAACCTTGAGCAGGGCAAAAAACCAGGAACGTTTTGGGTCTACGAGCAAATTATTAACATTCCTTATTATGGAATTTATGTCATCCGAACAGGGGATTTGGAAGTTTATAATCTGGTCAATGGAGCCTATCACAAAATGAGTTCCAACGAACGGGGAAATTATCCGATCAAGCCACTGGGCGTGGAATTAGGATTGTGGCAAGGAAGTTATCAAAATCAGACTCAACTATGGTTGCGATGGTGGGATGGTGAGGGAAATCTTTTGCCCACAGGGTGGGAGCAAAGCAAGCTAGAACGAGAGCGGGCTGAGCGACTGGCAGCACGATTGAGAGAACTCGGAATCGATCCTTAGTGAGGCGTTAATTGAAGTCTTCACCCTCAAGCGATCGCATAAAAAGAACTTGAGTTAGAGTTAGTGAACGCCAAGAAATAAATTATCCAATTTACTTACAAATATGATCTAAAGAATTGGGTGAGCGAAATTTTGGTTGGAATTTTAATTCTCCACGTCTCCCCCTCTCCGCGTCTCCGCGTCTCCCCCTCTCCCCCTCTCCCCCTCTCCGCGTCTCCGCGTCTCCCCCTCTCCCCATCCCCCCATCCTCCCTGCTCACTCCTGAGCAACTGGTTTAACCAAAGATTCCTGCTGCTGAGGCGGTGCAGTAGGCTGTCCAAAACTGCCAAAGAGGTCATTAAGTTTAACTGAAATACCAAGATAAGGCCCATCTGCAGAGCGGGAACCACTGAAATCAGGATCATCAATATCCCCAAAGGAATAGCCAGCATAGAGGCGTAAATCAGGAGTGAGATAATAACCTAATTCTGCTAATAAACCGATTTCGGTATAGTTAGCTGAAGGTTGATTAATCCAGCGAACCTCACCGACTACATCGAAGTTGTAGCCTAAGCGATATGTAGCCCGTATTTGACCAAGATGAATAGCACTAGTTTCTACTAAATCACTAGCTAAGAAAGACTTACTATGGCGGAAGGCATACTTGCCATAAAATTCCCACCGCCAGTTAGGCGCGTAAATCGCTTCAGCAGCAAAGACATGCTCACGAGAACCTGTACCACTCCCCAGCAACAGCGTATCGGGAATTGTGGCAGGATTTTTGCGATATTCATATCTGAGTAAGGCATTAAAGCGGTCATCGTTAGGGTCGCGGTAAGCTAAACCTAGCCTCAAGCGTGCAGTATCTCCTAGATCCCTTAACCTTTGATTAGAGGAACTAGCTTGGTTATAGCTCAATAGGGCTGTGAGGGCAGGGGAAATTTTACCTGTGACAGAAGCAGAAATGACTGTGTTACTGCCTCGGGAAGAAGAACGATGCTCAAAACGGGCATTAGCTTTAAAATCAGGATTGTCAGTATAGGAAATGCCAATACTATAGCTATCACCAGAGGCAAAACTGAGGGCAGAGGCTCCTTGCCCAAAGGCAAAGGGTTGGCGGAAACGCTCACCAGCACCACTACGACTAAAGAAATTGCCGAAGACATGCTCATAGGCGAAGTCTAATTTTAAACCAGGGGCAATTGTCCAACCCTGCTTAATTCCAATTGCTCCTTGAGAGCTAATCTCATTAGTACCACCCAAAACCAGATAACGCCCAGTAAGGGTGGTATCGGAACCGAGTTTATAATCACCATTGATACCTAAACTCGTAATTGATTGACCTTCAAACTGCCCTCTAGTAAACCATTGCTGTGCTAGAGATAAGGTGATACCAGGGTGAATTTCCCAGTCAAGTCCAAGTATAGTACGGTCAGAATTAACTGCATCTGTCTCAGCCGAGAGAGTTAGTTCATTCTGCGCCCGTAGGGTGAGGGTTCTGCTTAAGGGTACTTTCAAACGCGATCGCAACTGACTTGAGGTACTATTGAGGGAGCCGATACGGTCATCACGGTCACGATAGATCCAATCTACATCTAAAGTTGACTTGCCGATGCTCTGACTAATTCCCGCCGAGATAGTGGTTAGGGAATTATCTACCTGATTACCAGCAACAGGATCAGTGCGGGGTTCAAATAAATCACCGAAACTGGTAAATACCAGGGGTGCTGTACCTTCATGCTCTTGTCGGTCAAATTGTAGCCTTAGTTTGGTTGTTTCCGAGAGGCGAGCTCGTAAATCTGCTCCATAGCGAGTTTGACCAGGAACAAAACTGACGGTAGCATTATTGGCGAAGCCTGTATCAGTGGAGCTGAAATAAGCGCGACCTGAAATACCTTTGGCAATTTCCCCTTCGGCTTCTAGACGGTAAGCAGAACCACTCACCTCACCCAAAACATCAGAATCGTTGCGAGAATGGGCGTACTCAGCAATTAACTGACCATTCTCACCCAAAGAGACAAATGCATCTGCACCATAGAGTTCAAAGTTGCGAGATCCTCTGTCTTCCTGTAAATAAGTTGCCCCAATCCAACTCTGGCGATTGACTTCTCTGGAGAAATGATAGCGCACTCGACCAGCATAAATATTAGTATCGCTGCTCTCATCCTCAAATTGATAGGAGGCAACAATCCTACGCACCAAAATTCTACCCTCTTGATCCAAGTCCGTTCTTAGGAGGGGTTCGCGGAACAATAGAGTTCCACGGTCATAATCAATTTCATAATCAGGTCCCCGGCTCAAGTGCTCCCGTCGCACGACTGTACCAGGATTATCCAATTCCTCTAACTCGATGAAGACATCTTCGCTACCGGGTAACAATAACCTGCGCGAAAGGAAGTAAAAACCACTGGTACCGTCAGGGACAATAGTATCTCGCTGGAAACCTTCAATATTATTACCATAAAAAGCGCTAATTTGCAAGTTACCCAGATTGTAATTAGCTTTGAAGCCGTGAAGTTGCCTAGTTGTTGCTGTAAATTGTTGGGAGGCATTAGCAAACTCATGAGTATTGTAATCTCCCCACATTGCGTAATCTGGCTCAGCCCCAGTAATCTTGGCGGAGCGTTCCAAGCGCAGATAGAATTGGTCAATAGAAGGAGCGACGACTTCGACGGTTGAGCTATCACCGTAAACGGGATAGTTTTGCTCAGAAGCCTGGTAAGTGCGAAATAGTCGATTATCGCAGTTACAATCTTCATTAAGAGAGCGATCGCTATTAAAAGCCCCAGTAAAGGACCATTCCCCAATCGAGCCAGTGGCGAATATAGCTGAGTTAAAGTCTAGTTTAGTATCGTAGTCTTGATCAGCTGGTAGGAAATCTTCAAAGCGATCAAAAAAGTCCGTGCCTCGTCTTCCCCAGCGTAGATTAATTACCCCAGATAAAAGATTCGGGCGCAAAGCAGTCTCAAACTGCATCTGGGTAAAAGCTTCTAAACTACTAGTAGTGGCCCGAATCCGTACAGTTTTAGCTTCCATGCCAGAACGTAGGGTAGCTGTGAATTCTCCTGCCTTAGCCTGTACTTGAAAGCCCGGTTGATCAGGTTCGTAGTCAGCGCCCACAAACTCCCCAGCATTGCTGACTAAGGTAACAATTTCATCTCGGTGAGAGCGATTACCGCTTTCATCGACTAATTGACCTTTAATAGTAGCAATGGAACGGCCATCTGCTGGAATTCCAGCTTCAACTGTCTCTAGTTTCAATTCCTGAGGAGTTCCTCGCACCCGCACCGTCACTGAGGCAAGTGGTTTACTGCCTCCATTGCCTAGAGTATTTACAGTTAAAGTATTTTCCCCTTCGCTAAGGGCAACACCGTACCAAATCTGGGTAACTAGGTTAGTCTGAGTATTGGTTTCCGTGCGTCCAATTAAGGACTTATCCACGATTTTACTATTGACTCGGAGTTCCACCTCAGTGCCAATAGTATACTGCAAAATAACAGTAGTTGCCGGAACATCCAAAATAGCTTCTGCTGTCGGGTTGAGAATAGTTACTGATGCTGGCTGCAGAGACTTTTGCTCAAAACTCTCTAAATTTTCATCAGCAGTAGAAGTCTGAGACTCACCTGACTCAGAGATTGTAGACTGAGGTTGAATCGTTGTTGTCGGCTGAGAGTCGATGGACTCAGAAACAGAGATGTTTTCTTCTGTTACAGCAGAGTTTTGCTTTTGATCCTCAGAGGAATCAATCGATTCAGAAGCCCATAGCCCTGGTATAGTCGAGTCAGTAATAAGGTTTGAAAGCTGCAGTTGTAAATTCTCAGGAGGAGCAACAGCCTTTGTCAGGGGAGGGGTGAACGAAATTTTGCGTGGAATTTTAATTCTCCGCGTCTCCGCGTCTCCGTGTCTCCGCGTCTGCCTACTTGTTCCCCCACTCTTTTTTTCCCTCACCCTCAGGGGAGAGTGGGGGATGGAATTGAATTGGGAGGGAGAGGCTCCCTCTCTAATTCTCCAGTCATTGGGTTTAAATTCCCGCCTTCTATAAAGTGCTTTAAGTTGAGAGGGAGCCAAATTTCCTTTCAAAAAGTTGCCCCCACTCCCTCTCTCCTCGTGGAGACGGCGGTGCCAAGGTTCTGAAGAATCTCTTGCTCCTGTGCTAGAACAGTTCTGTTTGTTCTCCCCTGGCTCAACTGGTTGCAATTGCATCGGCTTTTTCCGAATCAGAAGACATTCCCTCAGCAAAGTGTCCTCCCTTGGCTTAGTCTTCTGTGCAAGTATCTGTGTTCTATGTTCGACTAGCTTTTTCCGGAGTTGGTCAGAAGCAGTTTGCAAGGAAGCCGGGGGAGTAAGACCTGTAGTTGCAACTTGGTATGATCGGCTTGGTACTTTCTTCTTTAAACAGTTCTCCTGGTTCTCCTGTTTCTCTGCTTGAGCCTCATGGGTGAGCGAAATTTTGGTTGGAATTTTAATTCTCCGCGTCTGGGCGTCTGGGCGTCTGGGCGTCTGCTTAATTATTTCCCCACTCTTTTTTTCCCTCACCCGAGCCTCATCCCCAGCAACTGGTTGCAATTGCAGCGGCTTTCTCCGAACTAGCAGACATTCCTGAAGGTTAGCATCCTCCACTAGCAGTGTTTTTTCCTTGAGCGTTTGCCAGTAGAGAGAGTGCTGCCTAATCTTTTCTGGAGAGGGAATAGGGTATGCTAGAGTGTAACCTTCAACATCTGAATACTCCCTTCTGCCTCCTGCCTCCTGCCCTCTGCCTTCTTCAACCTTTAACTCTTTTGTCAAAAGCGGCAAATTTAAATCCTTAGAGGATGCTGCTCGAACTAGGGTAGCTGGAAATAAGAGTAGACCCAAACAGCCAACCATAGCCCCCAACCGCATCATTCTAAAAGCTATTTTGTGCAGTTTTCTCAGTTTCATTAGTTTTCTGATTCTTGGAAAGTGGGGGTAACAGCAAAATTCATGCGTGCCATACCACCAGGCTCTAAACGCACCAGTCGGGATTGGCTATTACGTTCACTGAAATAGTGGTTGGGAGCTAAGGTATAGCCTGGTAGACTTGTAAGGTCTAAAGTGCCACTGTGATGACCAGGTAGTACACTAGCGACAGAGAAAAGACCATCCGCATCGGTGGTGATGCGATTGCCGTCTTCGAGATAAATCACAGCATTGGGTACTCCTGGCTCACCAGGCTGTTGCTCACCATCAAAGTTTTTGTCTACAAAAACACGACCAATTAAGGTGCCGCAATCTGATAAAATGCCTGGATCGACTCGCAATCGGTGAATGGCTGGGCCATCCTTAACCCCAAGACTGTTATCATCACGTTCAGCATTGACAATCGCCCGATTTTCCCCAGAACCACGCAGAGAATCAGGAGTTAATTCTGTAGCATAGACAATATTAAGTACTTCCCCTGGCGGGACTAAGTCTTCTCCCCGGAAGGTTACTGTTCTCTGATTACGTTCAGAAGTAATTGTGACTTCTTCCCCTGCAATTTCACCCCTAACAGACTTAGGGATAAAATTGAAGCCTATAGGTAATTGGTCAAATAGTACTATCTGTTCCAAAGTAGTACTAGACTGATTTCTCACCGAGAGGCGATAAATGACGATATCTCCTGGTTGGGCTGTGGCGCGGTCAGCTGTTTTGGTGATTTGCACCTCCTGAGCGTCACAAACGCCAGCAGCTAACTGCATTACACCTAAAGTCAGTCCCAAAGAAGCAGCATCATCAACCACGATCTCCCCACTTACTTCCATGCTTCCGTCTGTAAGTCCTATTGGTCTACCATCGAGAGAAGTCGCAGTATAGCTAACCATTTCACCATTGCGATCGCCAAGAACCAATCGGATACGACGTTGAGCAAAGTTAGAATCAGAAGGAGGGGCAACCACTAAAATGTATGTGCGCCCCTGGTCTAGTTGACCTGTTGCCTCGTCAAATAGGAAGTTATAGACGCCTCTAAACTCCTGAACAACCTCATTACTGAGAGGATAGGGGTTAATGTTTTCCGTGTTGGGTGCAAGTCCTTGCGGAATGCCATTACCCTGGATATCCGGCACTTCTGTCCTTGTTAAAGCTACGGCTTCCCCAAGCTCTGTGCCTGTGGGATCACTAGGATCTGGTTCGTATAAACCAACGCTAAATCCCTGGTAATCAGCTAGAAGTTCCCCACTACAGCCCGTAATACGTCCTAAGGGGTCAATCAGAGGTTGTTCAACAGGGGGTAAAATGCTTAGGGTTTGTTGAGCATTACTATTGCCGCAATCACTATTGCCCAAGTTTACAGTTACGGAGCTTCCGTCTACAGGAACAGCACCTGCACTAACTTCAACAATTAGCCTCATTTGCTCTTCAGGCGCAATGTTTAGACTTGATGGGGTTGTCTCCATGCCCTCGACAGTAATGCCTAGAATTGAGGCTGAACCTGTTATAACACTGGTTTGAATTAAACTGGCAGTAGGAGTTGCTACTTCAATTGGGGCACTTCCCCTATTAGCCAGAACAAACTCAAAACGCACAATATCTCCTGATTGCACGCTGCTTCCAGTTCCAGAGCGAATCTGCTCTAAATCATCCTCTAGAATTTCTCTGGCTGTAGTCAGTAGAGGTGCAAAATCTTGCGTTTCTAGATTTTGTAGAGCATTAAGGGCTTCTTGGAAAGCTGTAAATGCGATTTGTTCAAAAGGGGTATTTTGGGGGGCAGCAGCAATCACTGTAGTCGCAGCATTGGCAGCTGTTTCAGCTTCCGTTCTCCTTAAGCCCAGTGACTCTAGAGTGAGTTGAGCCATGCTCATAAAGGCGACAGCAAGAGCTTGATCAAAAGCGGTGTCGAACCCATCGATAACAACAGCCTGGTTAGGTACACTTTCCCTAATTGCATCTTTCGATTTCCCTATTACTTCCTCGATAATGGTCTCAGGTGGTAAAATTGCAAACCTTCTTACCGCTGCCATACTGCCCTGATTTGCTTCCTCTTGACTCCAGCCAAGTTCAAGCAGTTCACTCCTAATAGCATCTGCAATATTACCTAAGCCAAATACTAAATTACCGTTACTATCCTTAATACCTTGAGACAAGATAACAAGATTACCACGCTTAACAGTTTCACTAATAATCTGGTTTGTAAAAGCATTAATTTGAGTTTCATCGGTGTCGTAAGGTTGGCGTACTTGAGTGCGGGTTTGGGTGTGGCTGTAAGCGGCAAAATTACTAATAATTGGTCCCATTTGCTCAGGAGCCTCACACTGTAGAGTTGTTTGTGATAGTGCAGGTGTAGCTATTGGTATAATGCCTCCAATCGCGACAGTTACTGCCAATAATTGGAGGCAGTTATGGAAGAAGTGAATAGGACGTCGCATTTGATAGTGAATCACTCAGAAGGTAAAAAGAGGGGAGATGGGGAGTATTTTAAACCTTTCCCTCACTCCAAACTAAGATTGTTCAAATCTTTTTCAAACTTATTACTTATTACTTATTACTTATTACTTCCAGTTTCTGTCACGACAACCAAGTAAGGCGATTGAGGCGGTAGCGCCAATCGCCTTCAATTTTTAGCGAACTTCTACTTCGTATGTAGCTTTCAGTGCTATTCCTGAATCAACACTATCTCCAAAGTTCCAGCGGATGTGGGTGTAAGCTTGAGCAGGAGCTGGTTGCTCTTCAACTGTGCCATCTGCTAGAGTAACTTTAATGACAGGATTCTTAACAAAGGTATTGCCATTATCAATGCTGTAGGTAATCTCTGCACCGTTATTTTGAGCGACAGTTGCAGAACCCAGGACGTATTTAGTTTGCTGGGGAATAGGTTGGTTTACTACCAAATTTCTGACAGCGCGATCGCTAATATTTTCTCCCTTTAGGGTGTAGCGAATAAAATCATTTGGAAAAACTTTTACTACCTTGTTATTAAGTTCTTGCCAGGTGATTTTATTTTGTCCTTTGTTGTCGATTTCAACTAGTTTTTTTTCAGCAGAAAGTACTAATTTAATTTGTTCTTCGCGCTGTAAATTCTCAGCTATAGCTTGACCAGCTGATTCTAGTTGCGCCCAGACAGGACTGTTGCTGATAAAAGGTAAAGCTAAAGCGACGGTAAGTGTTCCCAAACCAAGAATCTTGTGTAGCCGTTTCATCTTAGTAAACCTCTGCAAATTGTTTTTGTTCATGGTTTATGATTCATAGCTCATTGTGTTTGGAGAATCAATAATTTTTGATGAACTATGAACCGTATTTAGTGGAAAGTTGCTTCCTGAATCGATGTTCTAGTTAACTCGACGTTGGAAAGTAAAGCTTCCAGGTGTTTGTGGTGGAACTGTTCCAACATCGTTGGTGTATACCGTTACATCAGTAACCTGATCAGGGCCAGATTGATCACCACTAGGAGTAAAGGTAATTGTTCCCTGACTAGCTGTAGCTTGACCTTGGACATTGCTGGTGTCGATGCTTGTAGCTACATCACCATCAGAATCTTTGTCCCCTGTATCTAATGCCCAGTTGTTGCCGTCGCTACCAGTTGGATCAACTAAGCCATCATTAGCAAAATCAATTGTTCCGTCTTCAGTAATCTGAACGTTTTCAGCATTCAGGATGACATTACCAGTGCCGTTTTGAGCTTCTGAGATGTTAGTGTAGGTAATGCGGTATTCAATAATTTCCTGTGAGCCTATCTGTTGACCGGTGAGATCAGTAGTGAAGCCTACACGTTCGGAACCATCAGAATTGAGAATTCGTGCCTCTTTGACTAACCGTAAGTAGCCGACGTAGATTTGGTTAATGGTAGTGTTTTGCTGTTCACCTAAATTAGGCTCACCATCAATTGTACCTGTGTCAGAGAAGGCAACAATTGGAACAGGATAACCGCCGAATAGTTCTGGATTTGCAGCTGGATCAGCATTTGGAGCAACTTGAGCTGTGGACAAATCAGTGCCGACAGGGAGAGTTACATTGACGGTGTAGTCAACAGAAGTTCCTGCTGGCAGATCATTAATTCTGACTGGCCCTGTACCACCTGTGAGAGTGAATACTCCATTTGGGTCATCAACGTTATCGTACTCGTAAATAGCATTTTGATTGCCGAAGACAATTTCAACTATGGTGCCGTCTGGAATATCAGTCGGTAGAATATTGCCCAAACCACCATCAATATCTTTCGGAGCTAACAAGATATCGGTGATGGGATTTGTACCAGGATTATTAACGGTGTTAGTAAAGGTTTCCGTGACGGCAGCGTCAAGCTGGTTATTCCCATCTAGGTTAAGCGGGGTAACTGCCTGATTTGTAAAGTCGTCGTTGTTATCTGTTGGTCCGATAGCCTCTGGTGCAGCGTCTGGACCATTTAGAATTGCTCCAGGAGGCAACAGGTTAAAGACGTTGACTTCACCACCAGGACCAGTACCTTGGTTATCCTTATCTGGGTCATTGTCGCTACTGTTGGGGTCAGCCTCATCAACAGTTTGGTCAGGAACACCATCCGTTGGCGTGTTATCAGCAGGCGGTGTACCATCATCATTGAAGTTGTTGGGATTTTGGTCACCGGATTCGTCGTAAACTAGGTCTCCAAGACCAGTACCAGTTCCTGCACCATCTTCGGTTTGACCAAATACTTGAGCAATGTTTTCAATAGTTTGACCTTCAGCAGGAACGTTAGTAGTTACAACTTGGAAGGAGAAGCCCTCAACAATATCACCCCTGGTGATGGTTGTGCCACCTGTATAGACGAAACCAACACGCTTAATGTCAGTATCAACTCCTGGCCGTGCTGTTGTCCATGGCACAGCCGGATCATTAGGTGCCAAACCTGAAAGTGCTGGGTTATCAATGCTGTAGACTGGTGTCCAATCAGCCGGTGCAACTGGAGTTCCTACAATGACTGTACCTTCAGGAATTGCATCAGACACCAAGATGCGACTTACTGTAGCGCCATCTAGGTTAATGTCAGTACCAGTCAAGTCGGCAGCAACAATGCCAGGGCTGCCAGGAGGTGCAGAAGCTTCTACTTGTAAGCTTAGGTCATAGGTCAAAGTGTCATCATTAAGGGGAACTGTGCCCGCGTTATCGTAAGCAGTGCGGCTCTTAAAGATGGTAGCGAGAGCTATTGGTTGTGCGTTAACCAGGATTGTGTTCTGGGCACTGGCTTCCCGCTCACCGTTGCTAGGAGCCGTGGTGTCATCGCTATCCTGGGTACTAACGTCAGCGTTACCAGCAATTGCGCCACCGGCAAGAAGGGGTTCGTTCTGTCCGCCAATTGGGTCAGTATTACCCAAAGTCACTGTGATTTCACCACCAGCATCTGCATCTGAGTCAACAGTGACTGGGATTCGGACAATGATCGAATCTCCCGCAGGAATTGTCGGGATGAATTGACCGCCAACAGTAACATCGGTAAAGGTTGTGCCCCCATCAGTTGAATACTGAACTTGAGTTACACCGGCAGTTGGTGATCCAGTAGTATCAGTAGCAGTTTCACTAATATTAACGCCAGTAAGATCTGGTACAAAAATATTGCTGGCAGCATTACCAACGTTAGTGACTTCAAAATCGAAGAACAGTTCGTGATTTGGTAACACTGGTTGACCAGAGGCAGTTACGTTTTCAATCCCCACTGGGGTAACCGTGATACCAGCTACCTCTGCTACTATTACTGTGACAGTGTTGGAAACTGTGGTAAGTGGGTTATTTATGTCCTCTGGGTCATTATAAGTAGCTGTCGCCTGGTTACTGATATTTGTCCCAGCCAAGGTACCTTCAGCTAGTACAGGTGCTACCAACTGGAAAATACCACTAGCAATAAGAGCAGCACTAATTAATGTTCTATAGTAATTTCTTGCCAACTTTTTAACCATCTTCTTTCTAAGCTTAAACAGAAAAGAGGAGTTTTGTAGTTTACTTAATCGCAGATTAGACCTCTTGCAAAAGTAGACTTGAACCCCCTCAATACCTCCCCGGTGCCTGCTGGAGAGTGGTTTTAGGGATTTATACAAGAGGTATATTGTTGGCTTTTAGATAATATCTCATCCTGCGATATCGTTCCTGTTAAAGCTAGAGTGGGTAGGGGAGAATTTGTCTTGGTTCCCCTTGTCATTTTCTAATACAGGGCAGATGCTATCAGGACTGAGATAAATCTTTCCTTTGGCCTTCCTTCTATAGCAAACCATAGATAACCAATTTTTGACATTAGGGTTTAAACTGATTTTTTTTGACCAAATTTAGAATAATTACGGATGGTTATTTAACATATAAGTCCTTACTTAAGTTATAACTGTTTCTACTTAGAGCGTATTGTTAACAAGCTACAATCCATTGTATTTCAAAGGTTAATCAAGATTCATTGAAGAAAATAAGGCTAAATTAATTTCCGTAAATATACTGTCAGTAAATCTAGCTATACTGACGAGATATCAAGTAAGTACTTACTGTACTCTAAGTAACAAAGATTGGCTATTCATGGTTCATTGCTCACAGTTCATCGCTCATGGTTCATGGTTCATTGTTTATTGAAACAAACTATAAGCAATCAAAAATGAGCATAAAAATTAACTTTCTGCCCTCTGTATCTTACTTTTCGAGTTAATCTAACTATTGCTTGTTTGCGAAATTGCCTTTGGTGCTGCCCCTACAGCCCTTTGGGCATCCTTCGGCAGGGGTGAGCGAAATTTTGCTTGGAAATTCAATTCTCCGCGTCTGGAGCGTCTGGAGCGTCTGGAGCGTCTGCTTACTCATTCCCCCACTCTTTTTTCGCTCACCCCTTCGGTAGAGCGATCGCTTTGACATATATGTTTATTTTAAGGATATCTGGAATTTAAATAATGGTGTGTATTCGGTCTTTGCCTGCATACACATTGAAGCGTCTCCCACGCAGAAATCCCACTAGGGTAATGCCAAATTCCTTGGCTAGTTCTACTGCGAGACTGCTAGGAGCGGAAACTGCGCAGACAATTGGCACGCCAGCTACCAGGCATTTTTGCAAAATCTCAAAGCTGGAGCGCCCACTAACTAGTACAATAGAGTCATTTAAAGGCAGTTTACCACTTAGTAAAACTGAGCCGATTAATTTATCTAGTGCGTTGTGACGCCCAATATCTTCTCGCACCGATAGTAGCTGCCCTTGGGTGTCAAATAGTGCTGCTGCATGTAACCCCCCGGTGCTGGAGAAGACTCGCTGTACCTGACGCAACTTGTCAGGGAGGCTATAGATTACCTCAACTGATACTTGTAAACCATTAGGGATAATCGGACATTCTCTTAGCTGTAGTGCCTCAAGAGAGGCTTTACCACAGACTCCACAAGCGCTAGTAGTGAAAAAGTGGCGCTCTAGAGGCTGCAAGTTTAGACTCAGCCCTTCTCTGAGTTGCACATTGACGATATTATAAAGCTGTTCACCATCGAGATCTGGGTCTACACAATAGCTGATTTTGTCGATATCTTCCCTGCTGCTGACAACTCCCTCGCTATAGAGGAAACCAGCTGCTAGTTCAAAGTCATCCCCTGGTGTGCGCATGGTGAGAGCAATTGTTCGGTGGGGCAAGACAAGGCGTATTTCCAAAGGTTCTTCTGTAACCAGTTGATCTGAACGAGGTCTTACTTGATCATTCTCTACTACCCAAACCTTGGTTTTTTTCTTACCCCCAGTCGGCATCTTCATCTGTCTTCGCCGCAGGAGATTCTCGCTTTCAGCGACGAGACGTGCGACATAAACGCCTGGGGTTTCCCCAGACGACGCGCACTCGCCGAATGCCGCGCCTCCAACTATAGTTTTTACACCGAATGTGGTAAGATGTGAGGCATGACACAACGCGCCTACCGATACCGTTTTTACCCGACCACCGAACAAGAGAGTCTCTTGCGACGGACACTTGGTTGTGTGCGCTTGGTCTACAACAAAGCTCTTGGCTTGAGAACTCAAGCTTGGTACGGCAGACAACAGCGAATCGATTACAAACAAAGCTCCAACCTCCTAACCCAATGGAAAAAACAGCAAGAGTTGGACTTTCTCAATGAAGTTAGTAGTGTGCCACTGCAACAATGCCTAAGGCATTTACAAAAAGCCTTTACTAACTTCTGGGCAAAACGAGCCAAATATCCAAACTTTAAGAAAAAGCGAAATGGTGGTTCGGCTGAGTTTACAAAGTCCGCTTTCCAGTGGAAAGATCGACAGTTGTACCTAGCCAAAAATGGAGAACCTTTACCCATTCGTTGGAGTCGGACTTTACCCAAGGGGGTATCACCTTCGACAGTAACGGTTCGATTAGACCAATCAGGACGTTGGTTTGTTTCCTTACTGGTAGATGACCCAACCATCACGCCCCATCCTCCAACTAACAAGCAGGTGGGTATTGATGTTGGTGTTTCTAGCTTGATTAGTACCAGTGATGGAGAAAAGATAACTAATCCAAAACATTTTAATCGGCTGCACAAAAAGCTGCGTAGAGTGCAAAGGGAATTGAGTCGGAAAACCAAAGGCTCAAATAACCGATACAAAGCATCTCTTAAAGTAGCCAAAGTACACGCCAAAATCAAAGATACCCGTACCGACTTTCTACACAAGCTAACAACTCGACTAGTCCAGGAAAATAGCTTAATTGCTATTGAAGACTTGGGAGTGAGGAACATGGTAAAAAACCGCAAGCTAGCTAGAGCTATATCTGATGCAGCCTGGGGCGAATTCTTCCGGCAGCTTGAGTACAAGTGCCAGTGGTACGGGCGAGAACTGGTCAAGATTGATAGATTTTTCCCCAGCAGCAAACGGTGCAACAACTGTGGTTTCGTTGTGGAAAGATTGCCTTTGAATATTCGCAGTTGGGATTGCCCTGAGTGCGGAACAAAGGGTATTGACCGGGATATCAATGCTGGGAAAAATATTTTGGCCGCAGGACTTGCGGTGAGGCAGCGCGGTCTTGGGGGTTTCCCCCATGAGCGACTGCCGAACCCCTTTGGGGTGTCAGTCTGTGGAGCTCCCATAAGACCTGATAACCATGGTGTTAAAGGGCAGTTGCGAAAAACCCTTAGGGGGGAAGAAGCTCCAAACCTAAGTTGTGAGGCTTAGGAATCCCGCGAAACACGCGCTGGGAGGATGTCAAAACTTACACTCTTCAATTGCCTGAGCAATGAAGAGCAGCTTCCTATAAAAATATATATTCAGACTTAAACAACTCTCGTGTTAACGTCCGTCAAGTTGATAGTACCAGTTAATAGACCTAAATCACCCTCTTGGTCAACTACACCAAAAACTCTGCCGAATTCAACTAAACTTGCAGTTTGAGCTGCTGAGCCGTTACCTACTACGCCTAAGTCTTCGAGTTCGCCAAGCACTTCCACTAGCTCATCTGTATTTAAATCTATAGTATAAGCCCCATTGAAGCTAAGCTGAGAATCCCCTGTGAGGATATTTTCTAGGATAGTGGGATCGTAGCCAGTAATCAAGAGGAAACTCTCATCAAAACTTTCTTCTTGGACTGATTCAACTGTAAAATTAGTCAATTCTGTTAGAGGATCGATAATACCATCGCCGTTGAGGTCACTTTGGAAGGTACCAGTACCATTCAAGCTGATATCGAATAAATCATTAACACGTTCTAAACCATCACCTACATCTTCAATACCTGCTTGATTCAAAACCTCAATTATTTCTGGTTCAACTTCAAGATCAAGAATATCTAGAACCTGCTCAATAGAGCTTTCTTGATTCAAACCATTGATATTGGTAATGATATCTGCATCAAGCCTGAGTTCACTAGGAAATGGTTCTGCTACTTGTATGCTTAATTCCAAGCCATCGAAACCTTCCTGAAAATTGAAAGCTCTAGGTACTGTGCCAGGAGTTAATTCTAATGCTTCCTCAAGTTGAGGAAGAACAACAGAACTGGCTGTTGGTGTAAATGCACCACTGATCGTAGCGGTACCATCGACCAATAAAGTTACTGGCAAAGTTGTGTTTTGAGTTAGTTCCATGATGGTTAATCCTTGTGTTGTTAAGTCTGGCAAGAAGCAGGAAACCAGGTTTCTTGTAGGGGACAGATAAAGGAACTATAATGTTCCCAACTACAGAAACCCGGTTGTAGCAAAGTTGAGTTTTTCTTTACAGCCTGGTTGCGTTTTTACCAAGAAACTGCCTTAAAGTATAACAAACTAAACCATTGGGGTTATGGTAGCATTTAAAGTCGCGCTACCAGTAGCCAAGGGGAACTCTTCAACCCCAGTAACTGGGTCTATTGTAAATAGTCCGTTTTGACTTCCCGTGTTAATTACTGTGTCAACTATGCCAGAAACAGCTGGGAATCCTGGAGTTTGAGTAGCGTCTAGTTGCTGAGCAAATGTCAGGACCTCACCAGGTATTACATCTACACTAAATTGGCTAGAGCTTTCGTCTACAGTGAGCGTAGATATCCCGTCATCTAGCCCCCCGACAACGAGAGGATCATAACCAAAAATTCTAACGTAATTTGTCTCGATGCTCTCAGTTTGAACATATTCAAAGTTGAATGGAGTAGTACCAGTTGGAGTAGTTAGAGTTCCAGTACCGGTGACATCAAGGTCAAAGACATCATTAGCTAATTCAAGTCCATCAAGTATGGTTACAACTCCTGCTGCTTCTAAAGCCTGATCTGTGGTGGCATCAATAATTGGATCTCTACCATTAGCCACAGCTACACTATTTATGGTTTCAGAAAGATCGGCACTAATATCAAAGCCAGTTGCAGAACTAACCGCATTTAAAGTTACCTGGAGTTCTGCTGGTGGGTTGTTTGGATCTGGTAACTCCAAGTTGGTGTTAAAAGTTCCTGCATTGGCACCTAGCTCTGGAAAACCACCGGGAAAAATAATCGGATTTGGGATTTCAAAAGGTAGTACACCACTGGCTAAATTAACTGCTGTTTGAGCTTGTGGGGTTAAATTAGCAATTCCTGAAACATCGCCTGTTACGTTGTAAGTCGTAGTCATGTTTTCGTCTCCAATAGTATAGATGCTTTCCTGCAATTTGCAATTCATTAATAAACACTTTTTCAAACACCTCAACTGAATTCAGTATTCCTTAGTACAAATCATTGTTATTTTGTATTGAAATCACGACAAAGTAGATTTCTTGGAAACAGAATTATATTTGTTAATAACTTTTTACATTTAAGATTTAATTGTTGCACTATCAAGAAATATAGACAATTACGAATTTGACAGTTTGGTTACCTCCATGTCAAAAGCAAGCTTTCTGAGGTTGTGAGATAGAGTAGTTGTATAATTTAGAGGTGATTAACAATAGCACCAAGATTTATATTTCTACCTGCTAATGTCAGCATGTTGATATCAAGAAACTGACCCAAACTAAAGTTTTGAATCAATGGCAGCAGCAATTTTATAATTAGCCTAATTGGTTAATCCCTAAACTTCATCTAACTTAAGGCGGATACGGTTTAAAATTGCTTCCGATATATACTCTAAACCACTTTCCAATGGATAATTGGATTTTTTTATGAGAACAGACTACAGGAAAATGACCCTAATTTTTGAGATTAAAAACTAAGGGCTTGAAAATATATTTGATTTAGTACTTAAGCTTAAATCTTAAAAGTGAAAAAAATGGGTAAGAAAATGTAAAAAAATTTGTTATTAAGTGACGCCTGCATTATGACCCAGGAAGTTGATCTGATCTTTCAAGAAACAATCCAGGAGGCAGAAAGCACAAGAGTTTGGGCCATTAACTAATATTAAATAAATATATGATTTAAATGCGTAACAGCTTACTTCGGGGAGAGTAAAATGAGGTTGAAAAGCTGCAACGGTAAGCACGCTCACATGGTTACACCACACCAATTCGCTGTGACAACGCTTACCTTTGTAGACGATTAGTATCAATACTTCAGTAATTTTCACTGTTAGTTGAGCTGGTGAAAGTGGGAATTCTATTTAAGGGGATGCTCTATAACTGCAGAAAGCGATTGGCGCAGGAGTGCCAGCGCCAGAGGCAAATACTTATTAACTAGGCGAGAAGAGTGCCTCAGCGAATATAGCCGTCGCCACTATGATTAGGACACTTCCTTGTTCCCTGCTCTCTGCTCCCTGCTCCCTGCTCCCTTTGAATCAAAATAGAATGTCCTAACTGATATGTCCGTTGCTATATCTAGTTTGGGAAGTTGAACTGATGAATCGAAGAAACCACACTAGTCGAAGCTGGTATTGCCGCTTAGTGCGGTCCTTTCTCAGTTTGATTAGAAGCATCTTGAGTAATAGTTGCTCTTTTGTAGCTCTGCTTAGCCACAACTGGCGAAGGATATCCAATAACTCTATTCAAAATCATAACTATTCAGTTGGCTTTCCAGAGCGATTCCCATTTCTGCATCGTACTAGGCAAATCGCCTTCTGGTATTTCCGAAAACAATTACGCCATCAACTTCGACGATCATTAAAATGGCAAAAGGGGGGATTTTTCCTCCTCGGTTTAGTGCTTTCTGGATTAATGACTGTAGTGCAGGGACTGACTACACCTGTATATGCAGGTACCTTACAACTTAACCAATCGGCTTCTACAACAACTATTGACTCTGGCGCTTTCTTTACTTATACGATTAATTACTCCTAATGACTTAGATGGTGATAATAATATTACTGAACAAATCTGTCAGTCAAATCCCGTCGAGATTGAAATTAAGGAGCTTGCTAAGCTCGATGCCGTCAAACTTTCTCAAGGGGACCTCGACAGTAACTTTGTTGAACCCCCAAACATTGCCCAGGCGACAGCAGGTGGAACCATCGACTACAAAGCCTCGATTACGAATTTGGGTAATGTTGCCCTGAAAAACTTGGTAATTGTTGATGTCTTCCCCACTGTTGGTGACTCCTATGTCGCTATTTCAGGCTCCCGAGGCAGTCAATGGGCCCCCTCTCTTGTCAGCACTGTGACTGCTCCTGGTGGGGCAACTGTCTACTACAGCAGTGCTTCTAACCCCTGTCGTCCAGAGGTTGATAACAGTCCTCCAGGGTGTTCAGCTCCAGGATGGAGTACAACACCACCATCTCCAATTTCTGATGTTACTGCCGTCAAATTTGACTTTGGCAACACAGTGATTCAGCCGAGTGATACCTTTGAGATCATCTGGCCGATGAATATTACAGCCACTGTCAACCCAGGTGAGGTAGCGATCAATTCCTTCGGATATAAAGTTATTCGTAATGACAATAATCAACCCTTGTCTACGGCAGAAGTAATTGCCGCCACCGTCGAAATTGAGCAGCCTGTTACCAATAAGCCCAATGTATTACTAGTCAAGCGCATCACGGCAGTCAATGGCAGCACCAACACTAACGGAGGCGATGACCTCTCCAGCTATATTAACCAGCAGGACGACTTCAACACAGGGGGAAATCCTTATGATGACAATGACATTACTGTCCCTGCTCCTATTAACCCTGGTGAGCCGCAACTAGATACAGATAAATGGCTCGATCCCAATACTTTTCTCATCGGTGGCCTTGACGGCGGGCTAGTTGCCCCTGGTGATGAAATTGAGTATACGATATATTTCATCTCTGCTGGTAATAATACTGCCAATAGTGTGCTGTTGTGCGATCGCCTCCCTAACGACGTTACCTTTATTACTAACGCTTTCAATAGCACTCCTACCCCAGATCCCAGCGGCTTACCAGGATATGATCGGGGCATTGTCTTGAGCTTGGAAAGCCGCGATGTCTCCCTTACCAATGCTGGAGATGATGATGCTGGTCAATTTTTCCCTGCTGGAGTTGAGCCTACAACCAAATACCCGCAAGTCAGTTGTGGTGGTTCTAATACTAACGGCGCAGTAGTAGTTGTTCTGGGAAATTTGCCCCATGCAACTGCGCCTGGTGCACCTAGCAATTCTTATGGGTTTATCCGCTTCCGGGCCAGGGTGAAATAAGACGTTACCATTTGTATGGGCGCTACGCGCTAGGGAACAGGGAATAGGGAACAGCAGTCTGTCAAAGGGTTTGCTGGATTTAGAAATGTCCTAACCTAAATGCGTATCGAACCTGTTTTTATAGCGTTTTTGTGCCTCAACTCAGAAGCCTTGCCAGGAAATCTCGAGGTTTCAAATATTCTCTGACGAGAGTAACAAAAGACGGTTAAGTAATCCCACAGAAATATTTACACATTAATCCCTAAAAACAACAAATTCTGTACCTTATATAGCTTGAATCCTTTTGATGAGATTAAATAACCAATGATTTGAAAAAACTCCCCTCTCCCTTGGTGGGAGAAGGGTTGGGGGTGAGGACTTTAATGCTTAAAGTTTTTCCTTTAATTGCCGTAGGATTGAGCAGATTGAGCGTAGGTATTTGGCTAACTAAACTATCAAAGTTATAGGCGGCTAGTGCTGAATTAAACCACTCATTAGCAAAGTCATTGGCACCGTATACCGTAGTTATTTTCCCGATGCCAAACCAGTCAGCTGCTGTCAGGCTACTAAGAGTGATGGTTTTGCCGCTAATTTCACCAATGAGGCTAGTTGCTTGTGAGAAGTCAAAACCAACTTGTTCGCTGCTAGCTGCTAACTCGACGTTGCCCCCAGGAGTAATGCTATTGCCTCTTAAGATACTGTTTAGATCAGCACTTTGATTAACAAACCTATTTACTCCATCGGATTCGTAGATGAGGTAGTCGTTACCTGAAAGACTAAACGCAGATGCTGGAGCAGAAGTAATTGCACTGATACCTGCAACTATAGACGCACTGAGTAGAAATTTATTGATTATCCCTTTCATCCGTGGTACATTCTTAGCTTTAAACTATTTATAGGTAACCAATTGATAAGCAACAGTTTTGGCACCTATAAACCACCATGAAAGGTAGAGGTTTGCGATCGCATTCGCATTAGGGTTGGTTTTGTGTAATGGCAAATATTTTTTTGTTTACAAGGTGCTTGACTTGCTCCCCCGCATAAATGACTGAGGATTGTTCAAGAAAGAATAAACTCTTGATCCTGGCTTTCATGCACGCCTCGAAAGAAGCTGTCTCTCAGCTTCTAGGAGTTTCTGGTAGGATCATGTCAATTAGCGAATCGGTACGCCGACAATGACCCTATTATTGCATGAATGCTGATTCTGACGCACAATCACAAGTTTTAACTATTCCCCAAAGCGACTCGGCAGTAGACTGCCACGCCCAAGTCCGCTTAAAAAGAGAAGGGGAATGGTTACTGTTAATCTTGCCATCGGCATCAGAAATACCTGGTGCCGCCAATTGGTATGATCTATGGGAGCAATTCAAGCACCGCCTTAATGGCGGCGATCGCTTTTGGCAATCCCAGACAGCTGTAGAATTGATTACCCAAGACCAATTGCTCGATACCCAGAAACTCCAAGAAATCGCCGATGCCCTCTCTCAAGTTGAACTGAAACTAAGGCGAGTTCGTACTAACAGAAGGCAAACAGCTGTTGCCGCCGCCACCGCCGGTTACTCAGTAGAACAACAAACTCCCCAAAATTCCCTCCAGCAAACTCCCTCTGAAACTGCTGAACTGATGGCAGAAGCACTATGCATGCAAATAACAGTGCGTTCAGGTGTTGAAATTCGCCATCCAGGCACTATTGTTATAATAGGAGACTTAAATCCTGGGGGTTCATTAATTGCAGCAGGAGATATCCTCGTCTGGGGACGCCTGCGTGGAGTTGCCCATGCTGGCGCTACTGGTAACCGCCAAGCGCGGATTATGGCACTGCAAATGGAACCAACCCAACTGCGGATTGCTGATGCCGTTGCTAGGGCACCGGAAACATCGCCAGACCTGTTTTACCCTGAGGTGGCTTATGTCAGCCCGGAAGGGATTCGCATTGCGAGAGCCGCCGATTTTGCTAAAACCCACTTTTTCATATTGAATAAATGAGTCGCATCATTGTTATCACCTCCGGTAAAGGAGGAGTGGGTAAAACTACAGTCACCGCTAATTTAGGAACGACGCTTGCTCGCATGGGGCGTCGAGTTGCTTTGGTAGATGCAGATTTTGGTCTGAGAAACTTAGATTTACTATTAGGCCTGGAAAATCGCGTCGTCTATACAGCCCTCGAAGTTCTAGCAGGTCAATGCCGCTTAGAGCAAGCCTTAGTCAAAGATAAACGGCAAGAGGGACTAATGCTACTGCCAGCAGCCCAAAGCCGCACCAAAGAATCAATTAGCCCCGCCCAGATGAAAAAACTCCTTGGCGTTTTAGCGCAGAAGTTCGAGTATATTCTAGTTGATAGCCCAGCCGGAATTGAAATGGGCTTTAGAAATGCGATCGCTGCTGCTTCCGAAGCCTTAGTAGTAACCACCCCAGAAATCACCTCGGTGCGTGACGCAGACAGGGTTGTGGGCTTACTTGAAGCGCAAAACATCAAACGCATCAAACTCATTGTTAATCGCCTGAAAGCCTCAATGGTGCAAGCAGAACAGATGATGTCTGTTCAAGATGTTCAAGAAATTCTTGCTGTTCCCCTAATTGGTGTCCTTCCTGAAGACGAAAGGGTTTTGATCTCTAGCAACCAGGGTGAGCCCTTGGTCTTGTCGGAAAAAAACACCCTGCCGAAAATAGCCTTTGAAAACATCGCAAAGCGCTTAGAAGGGCAACAAGTCCCTTTCCTTGACTTGATGGCGGAACACGATAATCTGATCAACCGCTTGCGTCGCTTTTTTGGAGGCAACTAAACGAATTCTGGCTAAGAAGTCTCTAAGGAAAACAGCCATCCCCCATCCCTCAACTGAGAACTGCTATCAACTTCCAAAAACTTAAAATTAAACATCCCTCACCCTCGACACCCCATGATTAGCGAACTTCTGGCAAGACTTTTTCCTTGGACTGGTACCAGCAACAGTCGCCAGGAAGTCAAGCGCCGCCTGCAATTGGTAATTGCTCATGACCGGTCTGATCTGAGCCCCAAGATGATTGAGTCAATGCGCGATGAAATCCTGGAAGTCGTCTCTCGCTACGTGGAAATTGATGCTGAGGGGTTGGAGTTTTCCCTAGAGAGCAACCAGCGGGCAACAGCTTTAATTGCTAATCTTCCAATTCGGCGGGTTAAGGGGGAACGATCAGAATCCACAGAGCAGCCATTGCCTTCTACAGATTGACCCTTCCCCCAGTGAATATTTATATTACACTGGAGGTTTAAATTGGAAACTGATACTTACATTACCAGAGACAAGGTTTTCATCCCCTGTCTTTTAAGCAGGGGATGAAAACCATTGCGGGATTTATCGGGCCTACTAATGATACAATAACTGATAACAAGGAGGTGGTTTTATTGTTCGGATGCCAGCAAGTTTTGATTCATACAAATAAGGATACTCAGGCAATAATTGAGTATCTTTGTGGGGAATCCAATAAAGTATTTAACTGTGCGGTATATTATGCTCATCAAATATACTTCAAAGCACATAGGTATGTAACCAAGGCTGAGTTGGATAGGGAACTAAAAACAAACAAACATTTTCAAGCCATGTATTCTCAAGCTGCTCAACAAACTTGCCACAGCGTATTTGAAGGCTTCAAATCTTTCAAAGCTCTCAACAAGTTATTTAGGCGGGGGAACTTAATAGAAAAACCTAGACCTCCCAAATACCGCAAGGGTGGGTTAAATATTGTCAGCTATCCCAAGCAAGCCCTCAAGCTGATAGATAACAAGATCAGAATTCCTTTGGGAAGTAAGGTAAAAGCTTGGTTTGGGATAGATTCGTTCACAATCACTCTGCCTAGTAATCTAGAGTTTAAAGATATTCGAGAATTACGAATACTTCCCAGAAACCAGTGTTTCTATGCTGAATTTGTCTACAAGCTAGACCTTGTAGAAACAAGCCTTAATCTAGACAACGCTTTAGGTATCGACCCAGGGATGGACAACTGGTTAACTTGTGTTTCTACACTGAGTACTAGTTTCATCGTTGATGGCAAACACCTTAAATCCTTAAATCGTTGGTACAACAAGAAAATATCGACGATTAAAGAAGGAAAACCTCAAAGCTTTTGGTCTAAAAAACTAGCGCATCTAACGGAGAAAAGAAACCGTCAGATGCGAGATGCTGTAAATAAAGCAGCAAGGTTGGTAATTAACCACTGCCTTGAGAATAATATTGGAAGCATTGTTTTTGGTTGGAACCAAGGGCAGAAACAGGAATCTAACCTAGGTTCTAAAAACAATCAAAAGTGGGTACAAGTTCCTACGGCTCGACTCAAAACGAGAATCCAACAATTGTGTGAGCAATATGAAATTAGGTTTGTAGAAACTGAAGAATCATATACTTCCAAAGCTTCCTTTGTTGATGGCGATTATCTTCCTAAATATGGTGAAAAACCCAACAACTGGAAGCCGTCAGGAAAGCGAGTAAAGCGCGGTTTATATCGAAGTGCCCTCAATTGGTATCTCAATGCTGATTGCAATGGCGCGGGGAATATTTTGAGGAAAGTAAGCAGAATGCTTGGGTTCAACCTAAGCGGACTGTCTAGGGTGTCGTTGACAGCACCCCAAAGAGTTTTTCTTTGGTCAGCTAAGAAGACACGAAGGAACCCGGTTTCAACCAGTCCCAAAGTATCGGCTTAGAATCCCTCGTCATTTATGCGAGGGAGTGTCAAATGCTGCATGGTCCAGTAAAATCAAAGGGAGGAGATTCTACAAATTCACCACTCACCTCCCCTACAAAATCGTAGTTTCCCACGAGATTTAATTTCTTAACAGGCGCACCTTTCCCAAAGTCAAGATTTTTAAATTCGACCCAGACAACATTAGGTGACAAAGTAGACTCAAAATAATAGGTCTTATTAACGTGATCTGCTATAGTTCGCCAGATAGTTTCTGAGAGATTAGGTTCGTTAGGATCGCTTTCTCCAAATGGAACTGAAACATTTCTTATCACCGACATCACATTCGCTATTGCCTGCCTATCTGTTTCTGGTTCAGGGAGTTGACTGGCATAATAGCTTGCTCTGACATATCGATCAGATGCGCGGCGTGTCCCAGGTAACATGGCTTCTCCTCCAACGGATTCCCAGTAGGTATTGAGTGCGATTTGCTGGTCGTAGGGAGGAGAGTTAGTCATTACTGGATATTCCTCTCCGTGATGAATAACTAACTTACCCTCAATATATTCAAAGATAGCTGAGTCACCTGTTATATCTGAGATAGAAACATGAAGAGTTGGTGGTTTCTCAGAGGTCCCTGGAAGGGGCGAAGCGACAACTTGAAGATAGTCATCTTCCATCGCTTCTACTGCTTCTGCCACAGTTGCAAAATTGTCCAGGATGTACTGCGTTAATATAGACCAGGATAGTCCAGGACGCGTTTGATCCCGCTCGCCAAAATCAGCTTCAGCTAAATATAGCAAATTTGCCATTAAACCTTTTTCATTCAGTCCATCGCCTGTAGATACATCAAAACCTGCAGCAATCACACTGCCGTATTTGGATGTCCAATGAGCTGAATTACTGCATACTGCGCCATCTCGTTCCATACCCCGTGGAAACAACCATAAATTGGTTTCAATATCTTCAAGCCAGTCCAGACTACGACCTGTCGCGACATGTGTTTTATCTTGAGATGCATCGACAACACGCGAACAAGCCTGAGCATCTTGTAACCAACCAAAGTTCAAAGTCAGTATGCAAACTAGACTAATTGCGAGAATTTTATAGATCCTCATAATTACAGTTCCTTTTTGGTTATTTAATTGGGAACAAATTGTCTTGAGCTGCTCAGATTATCTAGTTCCAAGAGAAAAAATGCAATACCTTGCGATTTTTCTCTCTGAGTGGTATGGATATTTCCTTTTGTTACCCACTTAGCAGAAAAATCCTTAATACTTTAGTTATCCACCATTGCCCCTATATGTAACGCCACTACAAGAGCGTATGACCGCGCTTGACATAAGTGCCATTCAATTCTAAATCTTAAATCTCACCTCTTTGAGACCGTCGATTGTCAACACATGAACGCCCTCAGGGTACAATTGCAAGTAGCTTCAGTTTTTATTTCTAGTCACAGTTGGTGAAAAACCTGACAGCTAGGAAGCTTTTTCGCTCTATAGCGACTGGGGCAGAACTTGAAAAAGTAGAGATACAGTTAAGCGTAAGTTTAGCCAAGGTCTGTAGGGCATCTTTGACCGTGCCTACCAGATGTAAAATCTGGGAAACTCATGTGAAGGAGCGTTATGTTAATGCGTTCCGGAACAACCGCTTGAATCCTCGTCGTTTTAACGCGAGGAGAGGTCAAACAGCAATCACAACTTATAAGCGCAAGCATGGTAGCCACCACAGAAAAGACAAACATAGGCATTATTACTCAAATCATTGGTCCAGTAGTCGATGTTGAGTTTACCAGCGGCAAGATGCCGAGAATTTACAATGCCTTGAAAATTGAAGGCAAAAATGAAGCAGGACAGGATGTATCCGTTACCTGTGAAGTACAGCAGCTGCTGGGTGACAACCAGGTAAGAGCTGTTTCCATGAGTTCTACAGATGGTCTAGTCAGGGGCATGGAAGCCGTTGACACAGGTGCTGCCATTAGTGTTCCTGTAGGCAACGGTACCTTAGGACGAATCTTCAATGTCTTGGGTGAACCAGTCGATAACCTTGGACCGGTTAACACTGAGGAAACTTCCCCAATTCACAGACCTGCGCCTAAACTAACAGAACTGGAGACTAAACCCTCAATCTTTGAAACGGGCATCAAGGTGGTAGACTTGCTTGCTCCTTACCGACGGGGCGGTAAAATTGGTCTCTTTGGCGGTGCTGGCGTCGGCAAAACCGTAATTATTATGGAGCTGATCAATAACATCGCTAAGGCTCATGGTGGTGTTTCTGTGTTTGGTGGTGTGGGGGAACGCACCCGTGAGGGCAATGACCTTTACAACGAAATGAAAGAGTCAAAGGTCATTAACGAAGAAAACATTAGCGAGTCTAAAGTGGCGCTGGTTTATGGTCAGATGAATGAGCCGCCAGGAGCCAGGATGCGTGTTGGTCTCTCAGCATTGACTATGGCTGAGTACTTCCGTGATGTCAGTAAGCAGGACGTGCTACTATTTATTGATAACATCTTCAGATTTGTGCAAGCTGGTTCTGAAGTATCGGCGCTTCTAGGTCGGATGCCTTCTGCTGTGGGTTACCAGCCGACTTTGGGAACGGAAATGGGTGAACTGCAAGAGCGGATTACCTCCACAACTGAGGGTTCGATTACCTCAATTCAAGCGGTTTATGTTCCTGCTGACGACTTGACTGATCCAGCACCAGCCACTACCTTCGCTCACCTGGATGCTACCACAGTACTCTCTCGTGCTCTGGCATCCAAAGGAATTTATCCAGCTGTGGATCCCCTCGATTCAACCTCAACGATGTTACAGCCGAATGTAGTGGGTGACGAACACTACAAAATTGCCCGTGACGTCCAACAAACTTTACAGCGTTATAAGGAACTCCAAGACATCATTGCTATTTTGGGCTTGGATGAATTGTCAGAAGATGACCGACTGACGGTTGCCCGTGCCCGGAAAATGGAGCGCTTCTTGTCTCAACCTTTCTTTGTGGCAGAAGTCTTCACCGGTTCCCCTGGTCAGTATGTCCCCTTGGAGCAGACGATTAAAGGATTCCAAATGATCCTTTCTGGGGAATTGGATAACCTGCCGGAACAGGCTTTCTATATGGTAGGCGATATTGATATGGCGATCGCCAAAGCTGAAAAAATCAAGGGTTAGTCCTTAGTCCCCTGTCATTAGTCCTTGACAGCAACTGGGGCTAATGACAAATCAACAATAATCACTAACAAACGACGAAGGACAAAAGATGACCTTAACTGTGCGCGTAATTGCTCCCGACAAAACAGTCTGGGATTCTGAAGCTGAAGAAGTAATTCTGCCTAGTACCACTGGTCAACTGGGTATACTTAGCAATCATGCTCCCCTGTTGACAGCTCTCGATATTGGCGTGATGCGAGTTCGCCCTGGTAAAGAGTGGTTGCCAATTGCACTTATGGGCGGATTCGCTGAAGTTGAAAATAACGAAGTAACGATTCTCGTTAATGGTGCTCAACGAGGAGACGCGATTAATAAAGAAGAGGCACAGCAGGATTTTACTCAAGCAGAAGAGAATTTTAACCGAGTTCAAGGCAGCGAAAACCGCCAAGAACAAATCCAAGCCACTCAAGCTCTGAAGAAAGCGCGCGCTCGCTTTCAAGCCGCTGGTGGCATGGTGTAACAGCTTAAAAATGCTAACAAGGCAAAAGAACAGAAGCGATTTCTGGCTTTTGCCTTTTGCTTACTCAGATTTACTACCGACTCCCGAAATATTCCCAGGCACTGAAATATGATTAAGCACTGCCAGTAAAACCTACTTCTGGAAACTTTGCCTGGGCTTCAGACATAGGACGATTCCTACCTTCCTCTTGCCAGTAGTTAATAACTTCAGTAGCTTTGTTTAGTAGTTCAATGCGATCAGATTCAGCAATCCAGTGCTTAGCTTCCAACTCATCTTTAAGCTGCTGCCAAGCATCGTTCCGAGGCCAGAAGAAGTAGCAGGTTAGAGGGCTAGTACCTTTGCCAACCACTTGATCGACGGCTAGCGCAACATTCTCCTCTAGCCAAAGAACTTTTAAAATAAATTTTGATAACCGCTCCTCTATCTCCATCCAGGCTCTTTACAACTAATGTACAGCCTTTAATTGTACTGTATAGAGCAAGTATCTGGCGACAAGTTATAAAAATTTAGAGCAAAACCCCCGTCTTTCAAGCGCCGGATGTGGCGAGGTGCGCTTGACCTACGGTCGGTCACGTCCGGATGGGTCGCACCTCAGCACTTTTAAGTGCGCGGAACACTTCATAAGCAACTGATTTAATGATATAATAGCAGCCATAAATACGGCAGTGTTGATGTTAGTACTTGAGGCAAAACTAGTAGGCAAGAACTGGCAGTACGAACGGCTTGATGAAGCTATTCGCACTGGTCAGTTTATCCGCGTGCGACGTGAAAGTCGTGTATAGGTGCATCAGCACTAAAGACTGAGGAGCCGTCTCCTCTATGGGACTCCTTCCCCATATTCCCATGTAAAAGGGTCAAGTACCCCGCCTACCGAAGTAGTAAGCA
>JAAHGS010000005.1 GCA_010692645.1 Symploca sp. SIO2E9 | reverse complement strand
AGGCTCAGTGGGAAGTCGCGAGGCACTTCTGATGGCAGGCGGAATTCCTGACCCCAGAACCGCAGCCTCAACTGTTCGGGCTGCGTCTGTCGATAGAGTCACCTTTTTCTACAGTTTCAATGAACGGCTTTTTAAGCGTAAAATACTCCTGTACTATGATCCTGGGCTGCTATGTCTTCTGATACTAATTCACAGACTTCGACTACTACTGGTGCTGATGCTGTCGATGAAGCTATCTACCTAACACTGGATAACTGCGGACAACGCAGTCATTTCAGTGACGGATAGCCAGTTTTAGCCCTTCGACTTCGCTCAGGGCTACGTTATTGGGGTCAAGGAATCTATAAGATGCTCCACCAGTCTGTAGTTTAAAAGCCGTCCAGCTTTAAACAGGTGATTTAGGTTAAGCCAGTGAGCTGGACACGACAAGTCCCAATAACATTAACGAGGTGGCATTTACCTCAGCAATGAGAGTTTCGTATTATGCGAGTTTTTGTTGTCAACCAAGACAAGAAGCCACTAAATACATGTCATCCAGCCAAAGCCAGAAAACTTCTCTCGCTGGGCAGGGCTGCGGTGTGGAGGCATTACCCTTTTACAATCATTCTCAAGGGAAAGGAACGACCAATAGTAACGACAGAACATCGAATCAAAATCGACCCAGGTTCAAAAACGACTGGGTTGGCAATCTTAAACGGCAATCGAGTAGTGTTTGCGGCAAATCTCATTCATCATGGCGATACGATACGCAAAACAATATCTGAACGCCGCGCAGTGCGCCGTAACCGTCGCCATCGCCAAACCCGTTACCGCAAATGCCGCTTTAATCGCTCTCAGCCAAAAGGGTGGTTGGCACCTAGTTTGATGAGCAGGGTTAACAACATTCTGTCATGGGTTAAGCGACTGGTAGCAATTTGTCCGATTAGAGCCATTTCACAAGAGTTAGTGCGATTCGACACCCAAAAACTGCAAAACCCAGAAATTTCTGGTGTTGAGTATCAGCAAGGAGAACTTTGGGGCTATGAAGTCAAGGAGTATTTGCTTGAAAAATGGGGTAGGCAGTGTGTTTACTGCGGGGCAACAGACACTCAGTTAGAGGTAGAACATATCCACCCTCGATCAAAAGGGGGAAGTAATCGTCTTAGCAACCTCACCATCGCTTGTCGAGACTGCAACCTGAATAAGAGTAACTCTAAGATTAAGAATTTTCTTTCTGGGAAGCCAGACCTACTCCAACGTATTCTTAAAATCGCTAAAGTCCCATTAAAGGACGCTGCGGCGGTCAATGCAACCAGGTGGGAACTATACCGTCAACTTCAAAGTTTAGAACTACCTGTGGAAGTGGGAACTGGAGGCAGGACTAAATATAATCGTACTCGATTGGGTTTGCCAAAAACTCATTATTGGGATGCAGCCTCAGTGGGAGAGTCCACACCCAAAAACCTAAGAGCAGCAAAGGTAAAGCCTTTGACTATCAAGGCGATGGGACGTGGCAATCGTCAGATTTGCACAACTAACAAGCACGGCTTCCCCATTAGGCATCGAACTAGGTGCAAGACATTCTATGGGTTTAGAACAGGCGATATGGTCAGAGCAATTTTGCCTCAAGGTAAATTTGCTGGCACGCACATTGGAAGGCTGACAGTTAGAAAAAGTGGAGTGTTTGAAATGAATACCCCAAAGGGAAAAATAACACCAGTTAGACACAAATACTGTCAATTAATTCAAAGAAATGATGGCTACATGTACTCGTTTGTAGTCGATGTCCAGTGATGTCCAACGAATCTACGGTCAGAGGCGTACCGATCGCGATCCTTGCAGACACTCTCATCAAAAGTAATTGATTGAGATGGAGCAGGAAACTAAAATCCCAAATACTATTCAGGGTAAGTGATTGAAAGTATTATAAATTTTAGTAAACAAAGACTTGACAAAAAGAACTGTGCCTTGATTTTGCATTATTGAGTAATTTCTTGATGAAAATTGAGACTGACTGCTATAATCTAGTAAATTTGCAGTAAATTACTAGAAAAATTATCTGTCCATAGAAAAATGGCAAGTGTATCTGCCGCTAAATTCATTATCTCCTTTAGCGATCCGAATTTAGACCCAACATCAGATCCAGAAGACGCTGCAGAGCTGGAAAGATTAACACAAAGCGTTTATCAAGAAGCTAATCAATTACTTCAAGATTTGGATGGAGGGGGAGAGGTAAAGCTAGTTAGAGAATCAGAGGCTCCAGAAGGTAGTAAAGCGGGAGCAGCTGCCATCATCTGGGGAGTGCTAACAGCTGAAGTAAATCTTCAAAATATTCAAGCATTACTAGGATTTATCGGAGATAAACTTCACGGCAAACCCATTAAAGTTAAAGTTAAGGCTAATGGGCGGGAAGTTGAAATCGAAGCCCATAGTCGGCAGCAATTGCTAGAGGCTGAAAGAATTGCTAGGGAACTTCTAGAATCTTGATAGGGATTCACAAATGGCTAAGGTGGCACTACTAATCGGAGTCAGTGAATATGAAAGTTTTACACCTCTACCGGGAGCTGTAAAAGATGTTGAGGCGATAAAGCAAGTTTTGCAGAATCCCTATATGGGTAAGTTTGAAGCAAAAGATGTGCAAGCACTTGTTAATCCAGAGCCTCAAGAGATGCGCGAAGCAATTGAATTTCTATTTTATGGTAGGCAAAAAACAGACCTGGTGTTACTTTATTTTTCTGGGCATGGTATTAAGGATGATTTAGGTAAACTTCATTTTGGAACGCGCCTTACTCGTAAAAACCCTCAAGGGGAACTAGTTTTTTCAACTGCTGTGTCTGCCAGTTTTGTTCATGAAATCATGGATAGTAGCCGCTCTCGCTCTCGAAGAAAGGTGGTGATTCTGGACTGTTGCTTTAGTGGTGCTTTTGCTGAGGGTTTGAAGGCTAAAGATGATGGTTCTTTAGATATTAAAACTCAATTAGGTGGTGAAGGTAGAGCTGTTCTTACTTCTTCAACTTCTACTCAATACTCCTTTGAAAAACCAGAAGAAAACCTTTCGATTTATACCCGTTATTTAGTTGAGGGTATTGAGACTGGAGCAGCAGATGAAGACCGCAACGGTTTGATTTATGCTGGAGAGTTACATGACTATGCAAAACGCAAAGTCCGAGCAGTTGCTCCGGCGATGAAGCCAGAATTTTTTCCGAGTAAAGAAGGAGCTAAAATTCTAATAGCTGAAGCACCAGTTAGTGATCCAAAGCTCAAATATCGCAGAGAAGTGGAGCATCTTGCTGACCGAGGCGTGATCTCTTATGTGGATCACAATGTATTGGAAGTATATCGAAAAAAACTTGGTTTATCAAGGGATGAGGCGGCTATAATTGAAGATGAGGTGATAAGACCTTATCAAGAGTATCAAAAAAATTTACAGCTCTATAAAGATGCCTTTCGTCAAGCAAAGCAGCGTGAGTCTACTTTGAGTGAAAATACTCTGGATAAGTTGCGACGTTATCATGAAGTTTTAGGAATCAGAGATGAAGATATAGCATCAATTCATCATCCTTTTTCTATAAAAAAACGCTGGCTGATTGGAGCAGGTGTTACACTTGCTATTGCTATTGGGATTTTTGGTTTCTTTTATCTTAAAAAACCCTTGATTTCAGAATCAGAGGAAAATGGAGATAAAACATTAGCAGAGGACTCAAATTGTATTATAGTTATTAAACCAGATGATATAGATTATGATGTAGATAGTGTTTATCTCCGGAACGATGAAGGGAGAGCTATAAGTGAACATAGAGTAGGGGACAAGTTAAGAGCTTCAGAAAAAAAGACCAAAGCACCGTTCGGTAGTAATCTACAAGCTAAATATATCAAAATTGAGTATCCTGAAGCGGGCTGGATGGAGAAAAAATTCACCAAATCCTGCACTGAGGGAAAATAGTATTAACCTTCTCCAATAGGCATTCCCAATTGTTGACATTTCCTTTTAATTGAATCATTTATTTTTTTATCATTTAGTAATTCCAAAATACATTGATTTCCTGCTTTATATTGACATCTCAAATAGACACAATCTTTCAACCCTATAGATTCTTGAGATCCTTGTTTAGTTAATGCTGTTACTTTCAAGGAGTTTAAGTACATAAATCCCGTAATTATAAGAGCGAGGATAATTACAAAGGGTACGCTAAGCCACCTAAGCCTTTGGGAGTTCATGCCGAGCTTTTTAATCTGGATTTACAGTCAACCATTCACAGCTAGTTTCATAAATCCGGAACAAATTTTGTAAAGCTCGTGTAAATTTGACATGCCCATTTAATTACTAATGAATGAAATTAATTCATCAAAAACAACATCAGCAGCAGACTCTACCTGTGGAGAAAGGTTCAAACCAAATGCAAGATTTTGAACCTCAATCAAATAAACCGTAATATCTTGAGGAAACTCATCTTTAAAAATCTTACGCCCAGCAGCCAAAGCATTATCCCAGCGAAAATCATGTAGATTATAACTTGGTTCTGGTAAAGCCTCTAATTCAGAACCAGGAACTTTAAAAACAGCACCAGGCTCTGAACCAGTTGTACTAGCATCAATAATCACAAGACTACTACTTCCTCGTGCCTGAAACATCACCTCCATCCCGGCTGTGCCACAGTCAAAAACTCTAACTTTGGGATTCGGATGTTCCCCAATAAATTTCTGTAGACGTTGAGCTATGATGACACCCACACCATCATCACTACGATTGAGATTTCCACAACCAATAATTGTCAGCATCTAATTAAGTAATAAGTAATAAGTAATAAGTAATAAGTGAAGACAAGAATATTTGCAACTTTTTACTTAAAACTTATTACTTGCGGTTTTTTAATAGAGAAGCTTATGTTCTTTTATCCATGAAAGGCATTACAGTTCATTGCCATGAACAACAAACTATGCAGTACGGAAACGCGCCAATTCCTCACCAGTTTTGGCATCGTGGGCGTGTACGGTGCAGACTAGACAAGAGTCAAAAGAGCGAGCAACATGTCCCACTTCTACTGGGTTAGTTGTATCAGCAATTGGTGTTCCTAGCAATGCCTCCTCAATTGGTCCTCTTACTCCTTCGCCATCGCGAGGCCCAATATTCCAAGTGGTAGGGGCAATAACTTGATAGTTTTCAATTTTGCCTCCTTTAATTTCCACCCAGTGGCACAGTGCTCCTCGGGCGGCTTCAGTTGCTCCCCAACCACGACCATCTTTTTCTTGGGGCTTAATATACCATGGTTCGTTGAGTCGGAATTCCCGTAAACAACGCTCCGCCTGACGGTAGAGTTTGACTGCTTCATGCATCCTTGCCAGCAGACGCAGATGCACGTTAGCACCACCCATCTGCTTAAAAGCATCCAGAATTAAACCATCGTAGTGCTGCCAATTTTCACCATGCTTACCACCAGCTACTAACTGACGAGATAATGGTCCTGCTTCTAAACGCCCAAAGTCTATATGTTTGACGGCGCTTGCCCAAGAATAAGCACCACTGAAGTCTTTAGTATTATTTTGAGTAGGTCTAGTGGTGCGCTCAAAGGGGTGAACATCCTCTGTACCTTCTTCATACCAAGAGTTAGTGGTATTTTCGCGGGTAAAGCTATGTTCCATTAGGGTATGGGTGTCGGTGAAGCTATCATACACACCACTCTTCATAATCATGGCAGCATTGCGCCCTTCGATAGTAGGTTGTTGATACCTATCCTCATGGGGAAGATATCCCCAAGTTACATATCTGCCTGTACCAGCACCATATTTATCTAGACCGATATCTAAGCCCATGCGCCAGTATAAACCAAGGTCAGAATTAGCATGGGCAGGATTTTCATCTAACCACGCCATAAACTGATCATAGGTTTGAATTTCTTCATAGCGTTCTAAAGAACAACCAAGCCAAACTGGTTCCAACCAATTTTTCCGGAAGTATTCTAGAATCGACCAAGCACGAGTAATATCAGTTAGGGTAGGAGCACACATCACTCCTCCTGGCACCATGAAACTAGAGTGAGGCCATTGTCCCCCAAATAGGGCATAAACTTCTACGGGCTTGGCAGAAATTGTTACTCCTAATTCGTAGGATGTACCAGTAAAAGCAGTAAATCTACGGCAAGCCTCTTCGTAAAAGGGGCTATTTTGGTATTTCTTATTGGTTAAATCGATAGCATATAAACCATAAAAAGCCCTAGGCTGACTCTGGATACTTTCGACAATTTGACCGAGATTACGCGCCAAAATTGCATTGCGTGGTACTTGTGTTTGCCAAGCAGTATCCAGCGCCCAAGAGGCACAAGTTAGATGGGAAGCACCACAAATTCCACAAATACGAGGAGTAACAATTAAACCAGCTTGGGGATCTTTCCCTCGCAAAATTAATTCAAAACCACGGAACATTTCAGCATGAGTCCAGGCATTAACTACCTGCCCATCTTCAATATCTACTCGCACATCTAAATCGCCTTCTACTCTCCCCAAAGGGGAAATATCTAAGGTTTTAACTGTCATTAGTTCCTCCTACCAATTTTTTTAGCAATCGCTTCGCGCTGGCGCTACCGCGCCAATCGCATTATCATTTACCCAGTTGTCTAAGTTAGTATCATTTCTCTATAACTTCTGTTAGCAAAACTCCTGCTTAGGAGTTACTTAGATACCCTTGACTCCTGATATAGCGTTTCTTGAATAACTGAGATACACCTAGTTCTATTCCCTACTCCCTACTCCCTGCTCCCTGCTCCCTACTCCCTAAAACCAAGAAGTTTGTATCTCACCAATTTGAGAAGTGCTATAAATAAACCAATCAATTACTTTTGCTAAACTGTGAAAAAGTCTTCTTCTGCCCATTTTGGAGCTGAATCTTTAGCCACCATTGTCAGCAAAGCGTAGTCTTTCTTGTTCACACCTGGTGGTAATTCCTTAGGAACACCCATCACTGTTTGCGTCTTAAATACAGTTCCTGGCTTCAAATCATAGAAAGGAAATTCTGGTTCAGTGCAGCCTAAACAGGGCATCCCGGCGCGGGTTTTGGAGGAAACACGGTTCCATAAAATCCGGTTGCAGGAAGAATGAGTCATTGGTCCTCGGCAACCCAAGTCGTAAAATAGGCAACCGCCCCGTTGACCAAATTCTTCTGTTGAGGCTTTATAGGCAAAGTGGACATTGCGGGTACAACCTGTCTGGGTAAAACTATTGAAGAAGGTTATAGGGCGATGGAGTTCATCAAGGGTAATTTCGCTTACTCGTCCTGTAGCTACAGCGACTAAAATTTGGGTAATCCAATCGGGATGAGTTGGACAACCAGGGATATTAATCACAGGTAATCCGGCTTGGCTGCGGAAATCCTTACCCAAGTTGCCCCCTAAGTTGCGCTTGAGGAATTGTAACCCTTCTGATTGAGACGGGTTTGGTTCCATTGCTGGAATCCCTCCCCAAGCGGCACAATCCCCAGCCGCCACCACAAAATTGGCAACCTCAGCTAGTTCCTTGAGCCAGGCTTTCATGGGACGATCAGCAAAACGATTCCATTCACCTGTACCGTTGGGAGCGTTAATTACACTACCTTCAAATACCAGAATGTCAAGGGCAATCTCTCCAGATATGCAATCGCGCAGTAATTGACGTAGTTGTTCTCCAGCCTGTAATCCCAGGGATGGGTGCCAAAGTACGTTAATGCCAAAATCAGTGATTAAATCACATACACTTGGTTCTTCAGCGTTAAGAAATGACATGGTGTTGCCAGAACAAGCACCACCTTGTAGCCATAGTAGGTTTACCATACTCGATTTTTTCTTTAGTTATTCCTATGTCAGAGGAAGGTGACTATTTCTTTAGTCATCACCCAATACATAAACACTTACCTTAGATAATAATTGAATAGTTTTATGGTTTGGCATTCCTTTGTTTATTTAAATTTAAAATTACTCAAGTGTTGGTTTAATTCTGTAATTAAACTTACATTTGTTAGTGAGTAGTAAATGATATAGCAACCGACAGGGCGGTTAGGACATCCTATTTTGGATCAAAGGGAACAGGGAACAGGGAACAGGGAACAGGGAACAGGGAACAGGGAACAGGGAACAGGGAACAGGGAACAGGGAACAAGAAACTGTCCTAACAGTTGTGGCGACTGCTATACATATTTATTTAACAAATAATCTATAAAAAAGCAGAACTGATTGAAGGAGTTGTCTACGTGCCATCACCACTACAATATTCTTACTAGTTAACAAACAATTACTATTGCTTGTTAACTGCTTATAAATCAAGATAAGTTGCTTAATAGTTGAACTGTAAACAAATTATAAATAGTTAGATCAGTTACAAAATAAATTTTAGTTTAAAGTCACTGTAATACTGTCTCATAGTAAGAGAATATAACTAAAGAGAGCAGTAAATGCTTCTTATAAAAATCGGTAACAAACAAGTTAAAGGAGTTCAACAGTGACGCCTAGCATGACCGATTCTGCAGTGAAAGCAGCAATCACAGCAATTGAGTCAGAGTCAGCAACGAAAGTTGAAAAAATCGAGATGCTGATTGAAATGGGGTTTGGTCTTCAGAAACAGTCACAAAGCCCCAAATCCTTGCAGGGCGCAGTTGATCTCTACCACCGCGCCATTGATTTGTGCGCCGAAGAACATCACCTCCTGCGTGCCCGTGCTACAGCAGGAATGGCTACCGCGCTGCGAACAATTCCTAGTGAGGGGGAACAGTTGCTGTTGCAAGCCAAGGAAGCTTATGAACAAGCAATTCCTATTCTCGAAGAGTTTGCCTCTCCAGAGGAAGTAGCCGAAGCCCAGATGAACCTAGGACTAGTTTTACAATCGCTAGCGCCATTTAATCAAGCGCACATGGTAGAAAGCATCCAGGCCTATCAACAGGCGCTGCGGGTTTTTACCTGGCAAGCCTATCCTCAAGAATATGCCATCTTGCACAATAACATTGCGATCGCCTATCTGTCGATGCCTTCTCTTTCAGAAAAGGGAAACCTATCTCAGGCACTAGCAGTGCAATCCTTGGAACAAGCCCTAAAGCAGATTGCTGTAGCTGATTGTCCCAGGGAATATGCCATGTTGCAGAATAATCTCGCTAATACTCTGCAATATCTGCCCAGCAATCATCCAGTAGAAAATAACTTACGAGCGATTGCTGCCTACGACGAGGCGCTGAAGGTGCGTAACCCTAGAGATACGCCTCTAGAATATGCCCATACTGTTGCCAATAAAGCCAATGCTCTATGCAATTTACCTGACACTCTAAACCATCCGGAAGCTGGTAATCAAAATAACCTCTTGCAAGCACAAGCCTACTATCAACAAGCAGAGCAAATTTTTAACGATTACGGGCAAATAGAACAGGCTCAAGTAGTGAATAAAGCACTGCAAGAGATTGAGGCAGAGTTCCAATGCCTCAACATTGACTCTTCATTGTTGATTGAACCTCTCCGATAATTAACCTAAAACCTCCTTAATACGGTTGTTAATCTTAATTTTGGAGAGGTCTATTGTTCATTGGGAGAGTATTTCACAACTGTCGAATACTAGCCCAATGAACCATGAGCAATAAACCATTAACTAGTTACTAAATTATGACAGACTTACTAACAAACCCTATTGTTGGCAACTTATTAAAAAGTCTAGGAGCTGGTGACATTAATCTGATTACGGGATTAGTGTGGTTTGGTCTAGCAACTGTTTTATCAATAGTCGGGGGTGCCATTGGCGGTATTCTTCTAGCCGGAAAGGATTTAGGTTACCAACTTGCTGCCACAATTGGAGGGCTATTTGGTCCAGTCGGAGTCATGCCAGCAGTGCTGTTGGGACTAGTTATTCTGAAATTAGTATAGGAGCAACAATTATGTTTGAAGTGGGATGGTTTTCCGCGAAATTATTTTTTAAAGGGGAACTTTTGCGCAACCAGATGTATTTCTGGCGGCAAACTACTCTTGGTTGTATCCTTGGCTTACTATTGCTCGTGGGACTAACTAAAGCCGGATTGAATCTATGGCTGCCAGTGCTACTTTCGAGTTTGGTAACAGGAATGACGATGCCATTTTTACTTAAAGATATAAAAATGAAGTAGTTTGCGATCGCAGTAACAAAGAAGTCAGAGAAGATTTATCAAAATCATCTCCCCCTCCCCCCCCTCCCCCCATCTCCCCATCTCCCCCTCTCCCCATCCCCCCATCTACCCCTCTATCTAATGACTATTGAAGCTGACGCTATCTTAACTGAAGAAATTAGAGTTCGTGGTACTGTACAAGGGGTTGGGTTTCGCCCTACTGTGTATCGCCTTGCTAAAGCCTGTGGACTTAAAGGTGAAGTCTACAACGATGCCCAAGGAGTCTTAATTCGAGCAGTTGGAAGTACTGAGTCTCTCGATAAATTTGTCGAGCGCTTACAGCAAGAAAGTCCCCCTCTGGCAAGAATCGAGTCGATTACAAGGAGTCCTTATACTGATGATCGCACTTTTGATGATTTTGTGATTGTCAAGAGTTTCAGTGGAGTGGTGAGTACAGAAATTGCTCCCGATGCTGCCACTTGCCCTCAGTGCGTCGAAGAAATTTTCAACCCCCTGACGCGCTGGTATCGTTACCCTTTCACTAACTGCACTAACTGCGGTCCTCGTCTAAGTATTATCAGGGCGATTCCCTATGACCGCGAAAATACTAGTATGGCGGCTTTTAGTATCTGCCAGGATTGCGCTAGTGAATACTCTGAGGTTGAAAACCGCCGCTTTCATGCTCAACCGATTGCCTGTTATCGGTGTGGTCCTAAGGCTTGGCTAGAAAGGGCTGATGGTAAGCCGATTACAGCTTCGATGTTTTCCATGTTAGATGATGTTGATGCTGTCTGTACTTTGTTGCAAAAGGGCGAAATTGTAGCAATTAAGGGTTTAGGCGGTTTTCATCTAGCTTGCGATGCCACTAACGAAACTGCTGTACAAAAACTACGCCAGCGTAAGCATCGCTATCATAAACCCTTTGCCCTAATGGCGCGAGACATGGCAGTAATCGAACAATACTGCAATCCTAACTCCCAAGAAAGAGAATTGCTTGTAAGTTCAGCCGCGCCTATTGTTTTAATGCCAGTGATAGGAGGAGGGGGAGAGGGGGAGACGCGGAGAGGGGGAGACGCGGAGACGCGGAGATGGGGGGATGGGGAGAGGGGGAGAGGGGGAGACGCGGAGACGCGGAGATGGGGGGATGGGGAGAGGGGGAGACGCGGAGACGCGGAGACGCGGAGGCGCGGGGATGGGGAGAGGGGGAGAGGGGGAAGGGGAGGGGGGGGGGGGGAGTGGGGGGGGGGGGGAGGGGGGGAGGGGGGGGGGGGGGGGGGGGGGGGGGGGGGGGGGGGGGGGAGGGGGGGAGGGGGGGAGGTGGGGAGATGGGGAGAGGGGGGGAGGGGGAGAAGATTCTTTAGGTCATATATTTCTTGGAGTTCCAATGGCAAAATTTTATATAAACGATAAGACTCATGGCAAAAGAACTGGCAATTCAAACCTTTGGACTCACTAAACAATTTGACCGCCATCTTGCTGTTAATGAGGTTGATTTACAGGTAACAGAGGGTGAAGTCTATGGACTGATAGGACCTAACGGAGCAGGTAAAACCACACTAATCCGTATGTTAGTAGCGGCAGAAGAACCAACCACTGGCGAAATCTATCTCCATGGCAATCGCTTCCTTAGAGATAAAAGTAACTCCACACTCAAGCGACGACTGGGTTATCTCCCGGATGACTTTCCCCTATACGATGACCTGACAGTTTGGGACTATTTAGACTATTTTGCACGACTCTATCGTCTGCGAGACCCTAAGCGCACCCAAAGACTTTGCGAAGTTTTAGAACTGGTACAACTTACTAATAAGCGTAATAGTATAATTTCTACCCTCTCGCGGGGAATGAAACAGCGTCTTTCCCTAGGGCGAACAATTATCCACGAGCCAATTTTGCTAGTTTTAGATGAACCAGTTTCTGGTTTAGATCCTATTGCTAGGATGCAGTTTAGGGAAATTATCAAGATTCTGCAAGAAGCTGGGATGACAATTCTGATTTCTTCCCATGTCCTTAGCGATTTGGCTCAATTGTGTACCTCAGTGGGGATTATGGAGTTAGGCTGTTTAGTCGAAAGTGCTTCTCTCAAGGAACTTTACCACCGTCTCAGCCGTCAGCAAGTTTTTATTTCAACCTTGGATAATCAAGAGGCATTGATTTGTGAACTAAAAAATCATCCCTTGGTCGAAGCTTGGGAAGTTATGTTAGGAAATAATCAAATCAGAGTGGAGTTTTCAGGCGGTGAGGAAGATTGCGCAGCCTTGTTGCGTACGCTTATTGATGCTGGCATTAGTATAAGTGAATTTCACCGCACTCAGGAAGACCTAGAAACCATCTTTCTCAAGCTAGGACACCAGCAAGCATCTTAACTCAGGGTTCAAGTCAAGAAGGTTGAAGGTTATTTTAAAAACTTTCTACAGCCGAAAACTGAATAATTGACCAATTTTTAGTGGAGAATCTAAATTGATGCTCAATTTGTTAGACCTTATCGGCGATTGGAATCCGCAGTTGTTGCGGGAAATTAAAGGTCGTCTTAAAACTCGCAATGTCTTAACTACAGCAGCTGCTTCCCTAGTGGGGCAATTGTTGATACTTCTGTACTTCTACACTCAGCTGCCATTTGAGGACACCTATTCCAAACACTACGATCAAATCTACAACAGGTACTGCACTGGTCTACATGACTATAGCCAGCCTTCATGTCTTAAAGATGCCTTTGGCAGTTTTATCATTAATTGGTCAACTTGGTGGCAAGACATATTCATGGCTTTATGTTGGACTAGTATCTTCTCTCTCCTTATCTTGGGGACTTTTCTGCTGATGAGTGATCTTTCCACTGAAGAGCGTCGTGGGACCCTTAATTTTATTCGACTCAGCCCACAGTCAGAAGTAAACATTCTGTCTGGCAAGCTACTGGGTGTGCCAATTTTGCTTTATTTTGTGGTGATCTTAGCAGTTCCCCTACATTTGTGGGCTGGGTTTAGTGCCGAAATTCCTTTACCTGGGATTTTGTTGTTCTATCTAGTTATTGCTGCCAGTTGCATTTTTTTCTATAGTGGGGCTTTACTGTGTGGTGCAATTACTTCCCGCTACAGTGGGTTTCTACCTTGGTTAGGGGGAGGGGTTGTTTTCGCCTTCTTAATGCTGACTACGGGAATGACACACGGCTATCAATCCCTTGATAATCCATCAGCTTGGCTGAGACTTTTGAGTCCTATTGACTCAATGCTCTACCTGTTTTCTAGTTCTTACCAATCTATTGAGGACTGGTTTGACTGGCAGTGGTATTATTTACCAGTTGGTGCCAGTACACTGGGCTTTGTGGGTTTTGTACTCTTAAATTATGGCTTGTGGACATATTGGATTTGGCAAGGACTCCAGCGTTGTTTTCGCAACCCCAACACTACTATGCTTAGCAAGCGGCAGAGTTATTTACTGATTGCTTGTTTTGAAGGGGTGATTTTAGGATGTGCTGTGCAAGGGCAAGAATATTCTGACAATAGCTGGGAATTTGATAATCTATTTTACCTAGCTTTCTTCAGCGCCATACTGCTTTTTGGTCTAATCGCCACTCTCTCACCCAGTCGCCAAACTTTACTCGATTGGGCGCGCTATCGGCGAGAGCGAGTTTCTAATCCCCAAGGATTCCGGAAAAATACTCTCATGCCAGACTTGATTTGGGGCGAAAAAAGTCCGGCAGTAGTGGCAATGGCAATTAATATTGCGATCGCTGTTACTCCTTTAGTAACTTGGGGCTTATTGGGACCATTTGATTCTGACGAGAGGACTCAAATACTTTTTTGTGTAGCTTTCTTCATCAGCTTGATGATGATTTACGCCACGATTACTCAGCTGATGCTGATGATGAAAACTTCCAAGCGCTCACTTTGGGCAACTGGCACTATCGCTGCTGCAGTTTTGTTGCCACCCACGATTATAGCAGTACTGGGTATCGACCCCTACCAAAATACAATTCCATGGCTGTTTTCAACTTTTCCTTGGGCAGCTATAGAATCGGCGGCAATGAACACCATGTTTCTGGCTCTGCTAAGTCAGTTGAGTGTTCTGACTTTGTTGAATCTACAGCTGAGGCGGCAGTTGCGACTTGCTGGTGAGTCGGCATCAAAAGCTCTGTTGGCGGGACGTTCCTCTGTGCCTACAAGTTAGATGGGCAGGTTTGACTTCTCCCTTGGCTAAAGTAGTTTACTGTTGACAGTACAACGAAAACCTCTCTTCTCCAAGGAGAGAGGTTTTAAATTATCTGCATCCTAATTATTACTCCACACTCCCCAAACTCGCTTCTCCTAGCAGTAAGTAGTCGGACATAAAAAAAGCAACTGTGTAAACAATTATGAAATCGCCCGGAATTCCCTTACACCCTACACCCCACACCCTACACCCTGCCTCAACTAGCAAACTTTATTTTTGTCGAGGTACTTATTGACTGCCATGTAGTTTTCTACATTCACTCTTGCAGAAACCATACTCAACCTTTTCAAGAAGGTTGAATTTTTTTTTGTAGAGAGCCTTATTTATTCAGATTGAATTTATTTATACAGTGTTAATTAAGAGGCAATTACTTAACTTGCCAATACTTATTTACCGAAAAACAACAGCCATTTAGAAGGAGCAAATGACATGGGTATTTACTATGGTACTAGCTTCAACGACAACCTCTTAGGAGGAGCTGGCAATGACTATCTGTATGGTTTTGGTGGTAATGACTATTTGTATGGCTTTGGTGGTAACGACTATCTATCTGGAGGATATGGTAATGACCGCTTAGATGGTTACGCAACCAGTGGTATAGAATATGACACTTTAGCTGGTGGTGCTGGTTATGATACTTTTGTTCTAGGAGGTTCATGGGGTGTTTCCTACCAAGGGTTAGGCTTCGCGACGATTACAGATTGGGATTGGACTTCTGATTACATTGAAACTATTGGCTATGCCAGTCAATACTCCCTAGGTTATTCAGACTGGAATGGTAATTTTATTACGGATACGGAAGTTTATTTTGGAAGTGATTTGATTGCTGTCGTTGAAGACACTACTAATGTGAGTATTGCACGAGACTTCTTGTTTGTTTAGGAACTAATTGTGTGGGAGGAAAATACTCCTGATAAGCTCTGATTAGTCGGATAAGTTTCAAATCTGCTCTTGCATCATTCTTAGTAAGCTAATCTTCCCGCCCAGAGTTTTAAACTCTGGGCTAATAGCTTGCATTCCATTAAAATGGACTCAAATATATGTAGGGTATGAATCTAATCCCAGTCACCTTTGTCGGCTCGGTTGAGGAACAAAACCCAGCGCTTCAATCAATTTTGGGTTTCACTAAGGTTCAACCCAACCTACTTGAAGGGTTATCTGCTCTATTCCCCACGTCCACTTGTCTATATTGAGGAACAAAACCCAGCGCTTCAATCAATTTTGGGTTTCACTAAGGTTCAACTTAACCTACTTGAAGGGGTATCTGTTCTATTCCCCACGCCCCCGTGTCTATATTGAGGAACAAAACCCAGCGCCTCAATCAATTTTGGGTTTCACTAAGGTTCAACCCAACCTACTTGAAAGGTTATCTGCTCTATTCCCCACGCCCCCGTGTCTATATTGAGGGACAAAACCCAGCGCCTCAATCAATTTTGGGTTTCACTAAGGTTCAACCCAACCTACTTGAAAGGTTATCTGCTCTATTCCCCACGCCCCCGTGTCTATATTGAGGGACAAAACCCAGCGCCTCAATCAATTTTGGGTTTCACTAAGGTTCAACCCAACCTACTTGAAAGGTTATCTGCTCTATTCCCCACGCCCCCGTGTCTATATTGAGGGACAAAACCCAGCGCCTCAATCAATTTTGGGTTTCACTAAGGTTCAACCCAACCTACTTGAAGGGGTATCTGCTCTATTCCCGGCGTCCACTTGTCTATATTGAGGGACAAAACCCAGCGCCTCAATCAATTTTGGGTTTCACTAAGGTTCAACCCAACCTACTTGAAGGGGTATCTGCTCTATTCCCCGCGTCGCCGTCAGCTATATTAGAGTCGAAAGAAAATTCGCGATTAGCCTATCGGGCTAGTGCTAAAAGCGATCGCTCTATTCACAATCAGTGGTAAGTTGGGCTTAAGCTAAATTTAGCAGGCGTAATCCTAGGCTTAGGAGAAGCGGGTGCATGGTGTTGAAACTAAAGAATTCCCTGACAATTGCTGGATCTATTCCCTTAATAGCATGGTTAGCCTACGCTTCTTGGTTTAATCGTGCTTTTGCTCAAATTACACCAGATACCAGTTTGGGTAATGAAAGTTCTGTGGTTACACCCAATGTTGATCTCAAAGGTGGGCTGGCAGATTTGATTGAGGGTGGGGCGATAAGAGATATAAATCTATTCCACAGTTTCTTAGAGTTTAATGTCCCAGATGGAGGGCGAGTTTATTTTGCTAATCCAGCAGGGATTGAGAGTATTTTCACCAGAGTGACAGGGAATAATGTCTCTAATATTCTGGGAACTTTGGGAGTAGATGGAGCAGCCAATTTATTTTTGCTCAATCCCAATGGTATTGTCTTTGGCAATAATGCCCAATTGGATGTGGAAGGTTCCTTTTTTGGTACTACAGCCAATAGCTTGGTGTTTGGCGATGGTTCTGAGTTTAGTGCCACCAATCCTAATCAACCACCGTTATTGAAAGTTAGTGCGCCACTGGGATTACAGTATGGAGCCAATTCTACAGCTGCGATCGCTAATTCTGGTAATTTAGCAGTGCCTGAGGATTTGACACTGGCAGGTAATAATCTGGATTTGCATGGACAGCTATACGCTGGAGGAGATTTGAAGCTGCAAGCAGAAAATGCAGTGGAGATTAACGATAGTGTAGCGCAACAGTTTATTGCTGCTGCTGGCGGAGAGTTGGTAATTCAGGGTAACGAAAGTGTTGATATCTTTGCTTTGAATCACCCAGACAGTGGGTTGTTTGCTGGTGGTAATTTACTATTGCGTTCTGCTAATAGTGTCGGTGGTGATGCTCACTATTGGAGTGGGGGCAGTTTTCGGATTGAGAAATTGGATGGGAGTTTGGGAAGTTTGTTTAGTCCGATTGACCCGATTATACGTACCTTCGGAGATGTTGTAATTGGTCAATATACAGGTACTTCCCTTCATATTTTGGCCGGGGGATCAGTTACCTTGAATAGTGCAACTATTTCAGCGCCTGATCCAGGGACAGCAGGGGTTGATTTTCTCAAGGAAACTATTGAACTTTCGGATGATACGCCTGTAGAGATTAATGGCGAAATCCAGCCCACTCTCGATATAAGGGCTGGTGTCTTGCCACAAAGTATTGGTATTCCTCCTCTAGAGTCATTGACGGGTTTTAACCCAGCAACAGATGTCATTGCTGAAAACGTGACAGAAGCATCCTCTAGTGGCAACATCACTATTGGAAATGTATTGATTACAGATTCAAATGGATTAGTACTACTGACTAATCAATATCGACCCAATCCGGAACTACCCAGTGCAAACATATTAGTGGCTGGAGACGAAATACTCAATATTGGTATTAATACAGGCATTGCTGGTGAACAAGGAGGCAGTATTTTTCTTGATTCCCGCGAAAATATTAATGTTCTTGGGAATATCCAAACCTTCTCATCAATAGGTTCATCAGGTCATGTTAGGTTAATTGCCCAAGGTGAAACTAAGCTAGTAGGTGGATCAATTGTCACTCGGCTTCAGGGAACTGGTGATGCAGGTGATATCGAAATCAATACAGGATTATTGACTCTTCAAGATGGTAACGAACTAAGTGCTAATACTCTTGGCAAAGGCTCTGCTGGTAATATTCGTATCAATGCTCGTGAGGAAGTACTAATTGAGGGAGAAGCCAGTGATGGTTCTGGAAGCAGCGGCATATTTAGTGTAGTTGAATCAACTGCTGTTGGAGATGGTGGAACTGTTACGATTAATGCTGACTCCCTCATTCTTCGAGATGGAGCAACCATATCTACCAGCACTGTAGGAGAAGGTTTAGCAGGCAATATAGTTATCAAGACGAGTGATTCTGTTGTGCTCGAGGGAGAGGGCAATACTTTCTTTACAGCTATTGCTAGCATAGTTGCCGAGGGGGCAGTAGGTGAAGGAGGAGACATCAGCATTGAGACAGGTTCTCTTACTATTCGCGATAGCGCTCAATTAATAGCAGACACTCTTGGGATGGGGTCTGCAGGTAATATTCATATTAATGCTAGTGAGCTAGTACTGATAGAGGGAGAATTCAGTGACGGCTCTGGAAGCAACGGTATCTTTAGTGCAGTTGAGTCAACCGCTGTTGGAAATGGTGGAATTATCACAATTGATGCTAACTCCCTCATTCTTCGAGACGGAGCCGGTATCTCTACTAGCACGGTTGGGGAAGGCTTAGCAGGCAATATCAGAATCAATGCCCGTGATTCTATCCTGCTTGAGGGGCAGGGTGATAATTTTGTAAGCGCTATTGTCAACATAGTTGGTGAGAATGCAGAGGGTGAGAGTGGCGACATTGATATTAATACAGGCTCTTTCAGCATTCGCAATGGCAGTAGGTTAGTTGCTAACACTCGTGGTAAAGGTTCTGCGGGTGATATTCGCATTAATGCCCGTGAGACTATCAAAGTCGAGGGAGAAAGCGGCATTTTTAGTGCAGTTGAGTCAACCGCTATTGGAAATGGTGGAATTATCACAATTGATGCTGATTCACTCATTCTTCGAGATGGAGCAACCATCTCTACCAGCACTGTAGGAGAAGGTTTAGCAGGCAATATCCTTATCAAGACGAGTGATTCTGTTGTGCTGGAGGGAGAAGGTAATACCTTCTTGACAGCTATTGCTAGCATAGTTGCCGAGGATGCAGTAGGTGAAGGAGGAGACATCAGCATTGATACAGGTTCTCTTATCATTCGCGATAGTGGTCAATTAGTTGTTAATACTCGTGATTTGGGACCTGCCGGAAATATTCACATTAATGCTCGTGATTTTGTGCTGATAGAGGGAGAATTCATTGACGGTTCTGGAAGCAGCGGGATCTTTAGTGCAGTTGAATCAACTGCTGCTGGAGATGGTGGAATTGTCACGATTGATGCTGACATCCTCATTCTTCGAGATGGAGCAACCATATCTACCAGCACTGTAGGAGAAGGCTCCGCAGGAGATTTAATCCTTAACACCAAAGAATTACTTATTACTGATGGTGCACAGGTATCGGCACGCAGTGAAGGAACAGCTCCGGCAGGTGACATTACTCTCAATATTGGGAGACTTTTAAGCGCCACAGATGGTGAAATCTCCACCAATGCTTCTCAATCTGCTGGTGGTGCCATTAAAATTACCGCCCAAAACATCCAACTCTTTGGTGATAGTGACATCAGAACCAACGTCTCCAATGGTGAAGACAATGGTGGAGACATCGAGCTTACTGCTAATTCGATTATCGCTTTTGATGATAGTGACATCCTCGCCTTTGCCCGAGATGGTAAAGGAGGCGATATTACCTTCAAAACTCCTGCCTTCTTCGGTGAAAACTATCGCCCTGCCCCAAGAGGTACTGATCCAGTTACCCTTGATGGCAATAATCGAGTCGATATTAATGCCTCTGGTGGAATAGATGGAGTAATTATCCTACCCGATGTCAGTTTTATTCAAAATAGCATCACCGATTTGCCTGATGAATTAGTAAATCCAGATAGTTTAATTGCTGGTAGCTGTATCATTCCCACTAATGAGCCACAGGGAAGCTTATATATTATAGGAGCTGGGGGTTTACCAACTCGCCCTGGAGATATCTCAGTGGCACCTTACCCCACAGGGATTGTAAAACCCATAGGCAGTAGTGGTGATTCACCTGACTCAGCCCCTCGAACTCATCGTCGATGGCAAAAAGGAGACCCAATTATAGAACCAACTGGAGTATATCAACTGCCCAATGGAAAGCTAGTTATGGGTCGAGAATGTTCTCGCTGACTTTACATCCCCCACTTGAAAGATTAGAGCTTCGCTCAAAACTTGGTAAAAATCCTTCACGATAAATTCCAATGAACCATGAACCATGAGCCATGAACATTAATCATGAACATTAATACGGAGAGGGAGGGATTCGAACCCTCGTTGAAGTTACCCCCAAACAGCATTTCCAGTGCTGCGCCTTCAACCACTCGGCCACCTCTCCAGGTGAGTTATTTAACTTTAACTGCTGAATTGAGCTAATTCAACACACGATTTACCATTATACACTAAGTGTATGAGAAAAATTCATACCATTCGGATTCACAATCGAAAAACTGGCACCGAACACACCCTAAAAGTGCCAGAAGACCGTTATATTCTGCACTCTGCCGAAAATCAAGGCGTAGAACTGCCCTTTTCTTGCCGCAATGGCGCTTGCACTACCTGTGCCGTGCGCATAAAGTCAGGTCAAGTATACCAACCTGAAGCCTTGGGACTATCCCAAAATCTGCGCGATCGAGGTTATGCTCTCTTATGTGTCGCCTATCCCCGCTCAGATTTGGAAGTAGAGACGCAGGATGAAGATGAAGTCTATGAACTTCAGTTTGGTCGCTATTTCGCTAAAGGCAAGGTTAGGTTTGGACTGCCACTGGATGAGGATTAGGGATTAGGGAGTAGGGAGTAGGGATTAGAGACTAGGGATTAGAGACTAGGGATTAGGGAGTGAGGGTAACAAATAAGAAACGTTATAAAATCTTAAGCAAAACCCCCATCTTTTTTATTGATGTAATTCCACTACTCTGGAGACTCTTTATAGTCTGCTGTTGTCTTCTTTTGCTAGGGGGTTGCCAATCAGATAATCTCCCTAAGGGAATTACCCTGAAAGTACAGCGGGTGGTTAGTGGACAAACATTGGAGGTACTTAACCCAACACAGGTACCACCATTAATTGAACGAGTACGATTAATTGGCATTGAGGCACCAGATTTGAGGCAAAAACCATGGGGATTAGTTGCCAAAAAACGCCTTGAGCAAATTATCAGTGAAGCGAGGGATGGGCAATTCGTCTTAACAACAGTTCTTTTTGAGCCAGATATACAAAAGCAAGACAGCTTTGGTCGTTCCTTGGCCTATGCTTGGCATAATGACACATTGCTCAATGAGCAGCTGGTAAAGGAAGGTTATGCCCTAGCTGCACCGCGAATTCCTAACAATAAATATGATCAGCGCCTCACCAGGGCCCAAGAATACGCCAGAATCATGGGATTTGGAATTTGGAATCGGGGGCAACCAATGCGTTTGTCACCCTCAGAGTTTAGGCGTCAAAATCATTAGCTTTCAACACCAGTTACTGGTAGGCTACGAGTGGCAATTGCTATTAGCTCCTGTAACTCCTAGACTAATGAGTCAAGATACCCCTGAACAACTGCAAACGTTCCTCGATATTGCCACCGAAGCCGCAATGGCAGCTGGTGTCATCTTGCAAGATTACTGGGGGAAATTAGAAGAAGTAGAAGAGAAAGGAGTCGCTGGAAACTTAGTTACTGCCGCAGATAAACAAGCTGAGGCAGAAATTCTCAAAGTAATACAGCGTCATCTACCCCAACATTCAATTCTCGCCGAAGAATCTGGTCAATTGGGAAACCAGCAGAATGAATATCTCTGGGCAATTGATCCCTTAGACGGCACAACCAATTATGCTCACCAGTACCCCATTGCTGCAACCTCTATAGGTTTGCTGATTTCGGGAGTACCACAAGTGGGAGTAGTTTATAATCCCTTTCGCAATGAACTATTTCGTGCTGCTAGAGGCTTGGGAGCAACTTGCAATCGACGCCCAATCAGAGTTTCTCAAACCTCACAACTGGGTAATAGTCTCCTAGTAACTGGTTTTGCCTATGATCGACGAGAAACCCCAGACAATAACTATGCCGAATTCTGTCACCTAACTCACCTGACACAGGGAGTGCGTCGCAGCGGTTCTGCTTCAATTGATTTGTCTGATGTAGCCTCTGGAAGACTCGATGGCTATTGGGAGCGCGGACTTTCTCCGTGGGATATTGCTGCTGGCATTGTGCTAGTAGAGGAAGCTGGCGGTACAATAACAGCTTACGATGGTACTAGCTTAGATATTAATTCTGGCAGAATTCTGGCGACAAATGGTCAAATTCACGAGAAACTGAGTAAAGAACTTTCTACCGTATCGCCCTTGCCTTCTTGGTAATCGATTCATGAGTAAAAAATTGCTGACTTTACCGAATCTTTAAATTGAAATCTTCGATATTTATTTTTCTCAATGCCTTAGAAATTAACGGTTTAGCAGCTATGCCAAAATCTAGGACATACTAGAAACAATTATTTCGGCTCGGATATTGGACAGCTCTCTATGTCTTTTCAAATTGAACGTGGACTCTTTAAGTTTGACTTCACTGATCACCATGCTGTTTTAGGCATCCCCATTGGTGCCAATAAAAATGAAGTCCGCAAAAGATATCTCAAAATTGCTCGTAACCTCCATCCTGACAGCTCTAAAGCTAAAGACGAAACTGAAAAGCAGCAGGCAAATCAGCTGTTGTCAAAGCTCGTCAATCCTGCCTATGAACAACTTTCTAAGGATGATCGCGAATATCTCGTAATGCTGGAACGCTTGGGCAAGCGTCTAGCTGCCGATGACAATAAAGTTCCCATTGCTAGCGAAGCTGCTAAAAAACTATTCCAAGCAGGTGTAGGTTTAGAAAACTCCTACAAAAGTTCAGTTAACAACTTAGCTTCCAAGCAGTACGATTCCCTAGATGAAGTTTTAGATGCTATTGCTGCTCTGAGTGAACTCAATATGGTTTACTTGATGCTCAATGGCAGAGTTGAGCTTAATGCTCCTAAAGTCAAGGTTCCTAGAGGTGGAGCTGGGAATAACAAGGTTGATAAGGATAAAGTTACTCCTAACGCTCCCCCATCTGCTCCCCCTGTAGATCCTCATTTACGTCGCGCACAAGCATATATAGCGAAAGAGAATTTTGCCGCCGCCGTTCTAGAATTGCGAGAGGGACTCAAACAAAAGCCAGATCATAGTAAATATCATAGCTTGCTGGGTTACTCCTATTTAAAGCAAAAACAGGCAGCAATGGCTAAAGTACACATTAATAAAGCCTTGCAATTGAATCCTAAGGACGAAACGGCCTTAAAATGCAAGAAGTTTATCGAAAGTCGGTCTACTAAAACCGGTGGCAGCAAGTCTGGAACTCCTAAGTCACCTCAGAATAAATCGGTGAATCAATCTGGTGGTTCCGGCTTATTTGGCAAAATGTTTGGCGGTAAGAAAAAGTAATGGTTCATCAACCACCAGCAGGTGCAAGGGATTTACTTCCCCTAGAAGTTGCCCAAAAACGCTGGATTATTAACAACGTACAACAGGTATTTCAACGCTGGGGATATCACCGGATTATCACTTCAACTTTGGAGTGGTTGGATACCTTGATGGCAGGTGGCGCTATTGAACGTTCAAAAGTTATCCAATTCCACGATGCTGAAGAGGGTACTCTAGGACTGCGCCCGGAATTAACGGCTTCGATTGCGCGGGCAATGGCGGCACGATTGGCAGGGAGTAAAGCGGAAACACGTGTATCCCTGCCGCAACGACTCTATTATGGTGCCAATGTTTTCCGTCGCCCGGCAATTGGTAATCATGGGCGTCAGCTAGAGTTCTACCATTCGGGAGTGGAACTCTTAGGTGCAGGTGGGTTGTTGGCAGATGCCGAAATTATTCTCTTGCTCGCAGATGCTCTCAAACATTTGGGTTTGGAGCAGTGGCACTTGATTTTGGGGGAAGCTCGACTAACACGCTCTCTTCTTTCTCCCTTCCCGGTGCCAGTAAGAGATAAGGTACGCCGGGCAATGGCAAATTTAGATCGAGTTACTTTGGAAACCCTACCCCTATCGCCCCAATTGCGAGAGCGAGCATTATTTTTGTTCGATTTGCGGGGACATCCTGTGGAGGTTTTGCAACAGGTTATTAGCTTAGATTTAGAGCCGTCAGAGTATGAAATTGTCAACAATCTCAAATCCCTGATTGAACTGATTAACCACAGCTGTGCCAATTGTTTTAATCTAGTTCTTGACCTCAGCTTAGTTCAAACTTTTGACTATTACAGTGGCATTGTCTTTGAAGTTGTCAGTGATACCAATACTAATCAAAGGGTAATTTGTAGTGGTGGTCGTTATGATCAACTGCTGGGGCTTTATCATCCTCAGGGGGAAACCTACCCAGGAATAGGTTTTTGTCTCTACATCGAAGAGCTACATAATCTTTTGCTCTCTGGTAGTCAATTACCTAGTCAGTTAGCAGCTAGTGACTGGTTAGTAATTGCACAGACACCTCAAGCTGAGGCTGCTGCTTTTAGTTATGCACAAAAGCTCAGAGATTCTGAGCATTTGGTGCGGGTGGAGATGGATTTAGGAGGGCGAGAAGCAGATGAAATTCGGGAGTACGCCCGTCGCCGCCGCGTTACTTACCTGGCTTGGATTCAAGCTGATGGTACGCCAAAAATCGAGACAATGAGCTAGGGATTGGGAAATTTATCAAAATTCTCCCCCCCTCTCCCCATCCCCCCATCTCCCCCTCTCCCCATCTCCCCCTCTCCCCATCCCCCTCTCCCAGCCAATATTGGTAGTCTAGAAATAGCTGATTAATTCAGCAAGTTTTGCCAAATCCTTCAACAGAGAGAAAGCTGTGTCGCACACAATTGTTACTAATATCTGCGAAGGTGTCGCTGATTGCGTCGCCGCTTGCCCAGTTGCTTGCATTCATCAAGGACCAGGTAAAAATGTTAAGGGTACTGATTGGTACTGGATTGATTTTTCTACTTGTATTGATTGTGGTATCTGTTTACAAGTCTGCCCAGTAGAAGAGGCTATAGTACCAGAAGAGAGACCAGATTTACAAAAAATTCTCCAATAGATGAGCTTATTAGAAGTAAAAAACGTTTATGCAGGTTATATCCGGGACCTCAATATCTTACAAGGTGTAAATTTCCGGATTGAGCCAGGTGAATTAGTTGCGGTAATTGGACCTAATGGTGCGGGAAAGTCTACTCTCGCCAAAACCATCTTTGGGCTATTAACTCCCAATCAAGGCAGTATTTCCTTCAAAGGTGAGAACATTGTTGGCTTGAACTCTGATCAAATTGTAGGGCGAGGAATGTGCTACGTGCCGCAAATTGCTAACGTGTTTTCTACCTTGTCGGTGGAAGAAAATCTAGAAATGGGTGCTTTCATCCGTAATGACTCTTTGAAGCCACTCAAACAAAAAATTTTTACCATGTTCCCTAAGCTAGCCCAACGTCGCCGTCAGCGGGCAGGTACTCTCTCTGGCGGGGAGCGCCAAATGCTGGCAATGGGAAGGGCATTAATGCTTGATCCTGATTTGCTGCTACTTGATGAGCCTTCAGCTGCTTTATCGCCTCTTCTAGTTAATAGCGTATTCGAGCAAATTGCTAAAATAAATCAAGCAGGCAAGGCGATTGTTTTAGTGGAACAAAACGCCCAGAAAGCTCTGGCAATGGCTCACCGTGGATATGTGCTAGATACAGGGCGCGATCGCTTTGAAGGACTAGGTAAAGATTTACTTAATGACCCGAAAGTGGGAGAACTTTACTTAGGAGTAAGTAAACTATCCTGAGGGAACAATTCTCTCAAGGCACGTTCTAAAGCGGCAGCTTCAAAATTAACTTTGATTGCACCATGAAAGCTTGGTTTGACAGTAATATCATCAATTGTGTAGACATTCACAAATCCGAATTGAATGGCTTTGACCTCTGCCTTTCTGGAAATGATCTCAACATATTTTTTTAAGTAACCTGAACTAAAGTTAAGTTCCACATCAATGCGGTGATAATTACCCACATTGACAAATCCAAACATTTTAAGATTAACTTTAGATTTTTCTTCGTGAATCACTTCCTGTAAACTTAAAGCACTGGTTTCAATTAGTTCCTCTATTTGCGCTGAATCTGTTAAGTTTTCCCTATATAAATTCAGCAACTTAATTAAACTTGAGTCATCTTGGTCTTTAAGGGCAAGCTCTAGATTCAAACCCAGTTTTTCTTCATTTACACTAGCTTTTAGAAAAGCAATTACGTTATCTTTGAAACTAGAACTTTTATAATCTAAGGTCAGATTTTCTGGAGGTTGAGCATCACTATCGCTAAGATCAGCAAGCCCAAACTTGAGAACAAATTTATCAATTCCCAAAATTTGTTTTTGTGCAGCTAGCACTAAGGTTGCCCTGAGGTTAGAACGAAACTCACCAATTGGGTTAAATAACCACCAAAGTTTACGGATAGGTGAATCTTTGGCAAGATGTTTGCCTCGGTTCCAGAGTTTTTTTAGTTCCTGATATTGAAGATAGCGACCGATAAATCTGCTCTGACAATAGGGAATATATATTGATAGTTTTCCCGCTTCAAAAATTAATGTCTTTCTGAGGTGGTGATCAATAGCAATTTCTATTTCGTATAGTTGGAATATTCCTGTGCGTTGACCGAGAATTCCAATCTGGAAATCACGAATAAAATCAGCGGCAACTTCAATTTGTCGCAAGACTTGATTTTCTATAAAGTTTAAAGAAATATTATTAGCAATTTCAAAGGAAATTTTGTAAGCATCTTCAAGTCTGGAAATATTGCTCAGAGGAATCTGTCTTCGATGGAGAGACTCGTGCACTTTCTGGTCTTGCGCGCTCAATTGTTGGTTAGCATATTGATGAAATAAGGATGGTAAATTTTCGTAATTTTGAGTTATATTTATAGAGTCATTCATCGCTATACCATGCGTTCATAGCTACCATGCTGGCATACAATTACAATCACTAGTATGGGTAAGGCAAGAGCTAACTATTATAGCGCTTCTTTATCTGGTTCAGTACTTTTGTCATGGGGAGTGAGGAGTGGGAGTAATAAAATTGGGCATTGCTGAATTAAAGGGATGAATGAATTTCGCGCTAAGACGCAAAGACGCAAAGACCTAAAGAATTGTTGGTTCGTTAGATCTAACAAAGGCAATTTCATACTCCAATTCAGCGTCTCTCAAATCGAAGATATCTCATCAATTTGAGAAACGCTGTATACCTTGAGTTGACTTAAAATTAACTGGCAGTGTTAAACATCCACTATGACCAGATCGAGAAACTTAAAGCCCATGGAGAAAGCACTTACCCAGAGGAATGCTGCGGCTTGCTGCTTGGTAAGATTAATGGCGAGAGCAAAACCTTAATCGAGGTCTTGCCTACAGAAAACAGTTGGGACAAACAAACAGCTGACCAGTTCATGACCATCAATGGTTTACAGTCACGTTCCTCTAGTAAATCCAGTAGTTTCTTAATTGCCCCAAGATTAATACTTAAGGCACAAAAATACGCACGCGATCGCCAAATCGATATAATCGGAGTCTACCACTCTCACCCAGATCACCAAGCCATTCCCTCAGAATTTGACCGAGCGATCGCCTGGCAACGGTATTCATATATTATAATTTCCGTTCAAAAGGGTAAAGCTTGTGAACTCAAAAGCTGGAGACTTGATGACAATCACCAATTCCAACCAGAGGAAATGCTTATGGTTTGAGAGTCAGGTCTGGCTTTGTTCACGGCTGCGACTTCTTGATGCACAATCACTGATAGTGGCAGTATGTTACCTTGCTCAAAAGCCAATAGCCAAAATTGGTTACCTTGATGCTCAGTGTCAATTTCTAGAGAAGCTATTAGTTTTGTTCTCCCTAGGATCTCGCCATGTTAAACCCCAATCTGGATGAAATCCAGCTGACCAAAGAAGAATACGGACGCTACTCCCGACACATTATCTTGCCAGAAGTAGGGCTAGAAGGTCAAAAGCGCCTCAAAGCATCCAGTGTCTTGTGCATTGGTACTGGCGGGTTGGGATCGCCTTTACTGCTGTATTTAGCTGCTGCTGGTGTCGGGCGTATTGGCATTGTAGATTTTGATATTGTCGATAGTTCCAATCTGCACCGGCAAGTGATTCATGGAACATCTTGGGTGGGCAAGCCCAAAATTGAATCGGCAAAAAGTCGTATTCTCGAAATCAATCCCAACTGTCAGATTGACCTCTACGAAACCCGCTTAACCTCCGAAAATGCCTTGGAGATTATCAAGCCCTATGACATAGTGGTGGATGGCACCGATAACTTCCCTACTCGCTATCTGGTTAATGACGCCTGCGTATTGCTTGACAAGCCCAACGTCTACGGCTCAATTCTCCGGTTTGAAGGGCAGGCAACAGTGTTTAACTACGAAGGCGGTCCCAACTACCGCGATTTGTTCCCCGAACCACCACCACCAGGAATGGTACCTTCCTGTGCAGAAGGAGGCGTCTTGGGAATTTTACCAGGGATTATTGGTTTGATTCAGGCAACAGAAACCGTCAAAATTATCCTGGGGAAAGGCAATACCCTTAGTGGGCGCTTATTGCTCTACAATTGTTTGGATATGACCTTCCGCGAACTGAAGCTTAGACCAAACCCAGAAAGACCAGTTATTGACAAGCTCATCGACTACGAACAATTCTGCGGAATCCCCCAAGCCAGAGAACAGGAGCGTCAAAGCAAGATGGAAATCTCAGAGATGACGGTGCAAGAACTCAAGCAACTCCTCGATAGTGGTAAGGATGCTTTTGTCTTGCTTGATGTTCGCAATCCAAATGAATACGATATTGCTAGAATTCCTGGCTCAACCCTGGTACCATTGCCAGAAATTGAAAAAGGCCCTGGTGTTGAAAAAGTTAAAGAACTGCTCAATGGTCATCAGTTAATTGCTCATTGTAAGATGGGAGGCCGCTCAGCCAAAGCTTTAGCAATCTTAAAGGATGTTGGTATTGAAGGCGTCAATCTTAAAGGTGGAATTACTGCCTGGAGTCGGGAAATTGACTCATCCATACCTGAGTACTAAAGCCAATAGCACTCATCTCAATATCCTCCTAGGAAGACTTAATTAGGCAACAGAGACAAGGGAGAATCTGAATTAGTGCGGCCTAAGGTACTGCCCTATTGTCTTTGTTGTTTTTATGTGATACAATCAAATACTATTAAATTACTAAGATAATTAGTTGAACTAATTAGTTGAACATAAATTTTGGTCACTGTCTTAAGAAGTCTTACTTAGACTGAAACCCTTACTGTTCAAAGCTCCTAGTTAATAAGTCTCCTCGCCCTCACAGTTAATAAAGCTAACTGTGTCCGACTGCTTAATTACCTTCTTAACTAAATCTTTATTCAAATTACTTCATTATTGATGATTCAGGTTTCATTGTCAAGGAATCATAATTATTAATGGATATTTCTAGTGTTGAGGGGGAAACAATCACTTAAAATAATATTTTCACATCTGCAAAAAAATGCTGGCTGCAATTCTATTTGACTTAGATGGCACTCTCGCCAATACAGATCCTTTGCATTACCAGGTTTGGCAAGGTATTTTGAGGGACTACGGACTAGAGATAGACGAAATCTTTTATCAAAGTCAGATCAGTGGGCGTACCAACCAAGAACTCATCAAGGAGATCTTACCCTCTCTTTCATTAGAAGCAGGTCAAGAACTTGCAGAACAGAAAGAAGCTCTTTTTCGGCAGTTAGCTTTGCAGTTAAAGCCGCTACCTGGACTTGCCAAGACACTAGCATGGACAGATGAATTGAGGTTACAAAAAGCCGTAGTCACAAATGCTCCAGCACCCAACGCTCAATTCATGCTGTCAGTTTTAGGCCTAAGTGATACTTTTGAGAGTGTCACCTTAGCAGAACAAGCAGCAGCAGGCAAGCCTGATCCTGCCCCTTACCAGTTAGCCCTCAAGCGCTTGGGAATAAGCCCAGAGTCAGCTATTACCTTTGAAGATTCTCCTTCCGGTATTCGTTCATCTGTGGGAGCAGGTATACGCACGATTGGCATTGCCTCAACCCACAAACCAGAAAATCTGTGTTCTGCTGGAGCAATGATGGCAGTTCCAGATTTCACTGATGAGCAGTTGTGGTTATGGTTATCCTCTGAAGTTGGCAGTGGAACCTCGCAGAAGTTGAGTATTTGATCTCGCTAGTCGAAGGGTCTGGAAAAATCTATATCACTCAGTTTATTTCATATATAGCGTATTACCACTTGTTAATTGCTATATTTAGTATGTAGTTCAATTGTACTATTTAAGACCAGTGATCACAACAAATCTCCCGCACCACAGCTAGTAGTGCCAAAGCTTAAGTCTTATGAAATACTTTTCTCAGATGACAACCGTACTAGATTTGAGCAAGATACTAGCAGCCGGCAGAGTTTCTCAACTTCGTTTTACGATCGCAGGCTTTCTTGGTCTATTTTTACATGGGAGCATTGTTGCTTTGCCTGGAGGAATTTTACCCCAGTGGCAAGCTGAGTTTGGTGCTGACTTTGGCATTGGACCGTTCTATAACTTGTTTCTACTAGGCAGTTTATTAGGTATTAGTCTTACCTCTAAGCGCCGTCAGCGTCACCCTCTGATGAGTCTCTCTTGTAGTGCTATCGGATGTGCCTTGCTAATTGCCTCTACCCTAGGCTTACAAGGACTATTAGTTGCTGCTTTTTTGCTGGGATTGGGAGATGGTGTTCTAACTTTGCAAGGTAACAGCCTAGTCGGTGAACTTCACCCCAAACGAAGGGTAGCAATACTCAACTGGGCAAATGCAACTTTTGGTGTAGGAGCAATCAGCGCTCCACTGCTTGGTTCTTTTCTGCCTTGGAGAATGGTTGTGACCTTAGTTGCCCTACTTGCTCTAGTCTCAGCTATCCTAGCTTGGGGTTCTCCACCAGTGCAAGACTTGTCTCTAAAAGGCAAGAACATACCCTGGCGTCGAGCTTCTATATTCTTACTAATTGTTATGTTCTATATGGGCTTAGAAAGTTCCCTTGGAACCTGGAGCAGCGCTTATCTCATCCATTTAGGTAGAGATATAACTCTAAGTGGAACTTTGCTCTCTCTATATTGGGGCTGTTTGACCTTAGGCAGGATGACCTTAGCAGGTTGGGTGGGACAGAAACCAGTACAATCACTATCTTTGCTGCTATTTTGTCCTTTAGTAGTCTTGGGACTGAGCCTAATTCCCCCTCTAGCCCTGCTCTTCCCACTAGCGGGATTTTTCTATGGGCCGCTATTTGCAACAATGTTTGCGCTTCTGCAAGAACGCTGTGGTCACGTAGCCTTGAGTTATTTGCTATACGCAGCTTACATCGGAAAAACTTCTATACCTGCATTCTTGAGTTTGCTGGATGATCCAGCTTACTTAGCCTATGAATTCATTTTTTTGGCTCTAGTTCTCTATATTTTGAGCTTTCAACTGAATAAATGCCCCCAAAACAGCTAGCATAACCTAGGAGATCTATATTTAGAACTATTATGAATAAGCAAAGTGGCATCAGACCTATTCAGAGTTTTAGAAATCGAACCTTAGCACTTTCGAGGCAAGTTTGTGTCAGTCAACTAGCAATAGCTGGATTATTAGCTATTGCCATTCCAAGTTCTCCTGCCAGCGCTGCCTCTAATAATTTTGAACTCTGCGCTCTAGAGTTAGATCGTGCTAATATTCCTCCAGAACAAGCAGTTAAAGCCTGTGCAGAGGCTTTTGTTCCCGAGGACTTATCTGAATGCGTCCTCAGAATTAATTTACAGACACCTACTAGTGGCAGCGATGCCCTTAACGCCTGCACTAAAGTCAGGCGTCCTGTAGAATTGGCACGTTGTGTAATCAATATCAATCATCGCACCCCAAACCCAGAAGTATTATCAGTTCTAGATCACTGCCGTCGCAGCCTTTTGCCCCTTCGCTTTTCTGAATGTGTTATCGGTTTGAGTAATCAGAGTGATTTTTCCACTTCCAGAAATCTAGCAACCTGTATTGCTGCCGAGGATTTCCCCAGCGAATTATTCCCTCCCTCATCACCTAATAAATCAAACCCTCCTCTGGAGTTTACACCGGATATTATACCAGCACCAAATCTTCCCCTAAAGCCTTCTAGTAATTGATACTGTTGGCGAATCAACTAAAAGAAGGATGAAAGGGGAGAGGGGGAGAGGGGGTTGGAAGAACTCCTAAAAGGGTGAGTGAAAAAAGGTGTGGGGAAATAATTAAGCAGGCAGACGCCCAGACGCCCAGACGCCCAGACGCGGAGAACTCAAATCCCACGCAAAATTGCGTTCACCCCTCCTAAAACACAAACATTATTAATGTGCAGGCGTGAAGAAATGGATCGTCGCAATTTTCTCAAATACATTAGTCTCGCAGCTGGTGGGTTTGGTTTCACTGCCTGCGGGAAAGGTAACTTTTTTAATTCTTCTAATCGTGAACTCTCCTCTGACTCCTCCCAAAAAGATATCTTTGGTAAATTAGAGAAGACTTATTTAACTCTTGGAATTGTTCCAGTAATTGAGTGTGCCCCCTTAATTATTGCCAAAGAAGAAGGCTTTTTTGAACGCTATGGTCTTACTGTAGGCTTTAGCAAGCAAAGTGACTGGAAAGCAGTTCAGGATGCCTTAATTAAAGGGAGTTTAGATGCTTCAGTTGCCTTGTTTGGCATGCCTATGCTGGCTCAGCTTGGTAAAGTGGATGCTCCCATAGTTTCCCTGATGCTACTTAACCTCAATGGTAGCAGTATTACCCTTGCTAAAAAAGTTTGGGAAGCTGGAGTTAGACCCTCAATAGATTACTTCCATTTTCAGGAGTTTGCCTACGCTTACAGAAAATATGTTAGAGGATTAGAGCAACCACCAAAGTTGGCAATAGATTTTCCCGCCTCAATGGACAACTACAACAGCCGCTATTGGCTCTCAGCAATGGGTATTAACCCTGAAAAAGAGGTTGAGATGGTTGAGTTTGGACCATCACAAATGATTTACAAAATACAGGCTGGGATAGTTAATGGTTACTGTGTGAGTGAACCATGGAATCAGCAGGCAGCTTTGGAAAAGGCAGGATTTACCAGTTATGTCAGCCGCAATATCTGGAAGGGACACCCAGGCAAAGTGCTAGCAACTATGCAGCCCTGGGTTGAAGAAAATCCTAACACTGCCAGAGCTTTGGTAGCTGCAGTACTTGAGGCTTGTCAATTTTGTGACCAATTAGATAATCGTCAGTCTATCGCCCAGAAAATCTCTAGCCAACGATATCTTCACAGCAAGGTTAAGTATACAGAAGCATCTCTAATTGGGAACTATAATTATGGTAGTTTTGATCAAAAACAACGAGTTGAAGAAATTACTGATTTCTACATATTTCACTTTCAAGATACCAACTATCTGAAGCCACCAAATCATGCTAACTATCCCTGGCGTTCCTATGGGATTTGGTTACTAACTCAGATGATTCGCTGGCGTCAGCTTGAGATGAGACAATATCCTGCCGATGCTGACGAAATTATCGACCGAATTTATCCAGTAAAAATTTATGAAGACAGTGCTAAGGCATTGGAAATAGAGCTACCCAGTGAGCGTCTTAAGATTGAGCCAACTGAAGTTTTCATCGACAAACGAGAGTTTGATCCTAGTCAACCAGTTGAGTACCTCAACAGCTTTACTATCCGCGCTGGAAGCCCTCAGCTATTTGCCTTGAGCTAGAGCTTCTCAGCAGAGAGAGGTTTTGGAACTTTGTTGAGAGCATAAACTAAGTACCTGCGACATTGATAAAGGTTACTGGTTGAGGCAGGGTGTGGGGTGTAGGGTGTAAGGTAACTTCGGAGGATTTCATAATTGTTTACACAGCCAGGTTTATTTCTGTCCGACTACTTAATGGTTTGATAATTCCTAGTTGGTGCTTTTTTTGATAAAATCTGAGCTACGCTTGCCCTTATTTTAAGCATTTTTCCATGAACTGGTTAAAAAAACTATCCCAGCACTTGAAAAAAACTAGTAAAGATGAGAATTTTTTAGCATTACTTGAAGACATCGAAGTTATCGTGTCCAAAATACTATCTTTATTGATGGTAGTCGTCATTTTGTTTGCAGTTTTTGATCTAACTTATTTTATTCTTCGAGAGCTATTAAGCTCAGAAACAAAAGGTGTATTTAAAACAACTTTATTTAAAACCTTTGGTCTGTTTCTTAATGTTCTGATTGCCTTAGAAATTTTAGAAAACATTAGCGCATACCTCAAAAGACACGTCGTTCAAGTAGAGTTAGTTATTGTTACCTCTCTTATTGCTGTTGCTCGTAAAATTATTATTCTCGATATCGACAAAACCTCAGGATTGGAGGTGATTGGCCTGGGAGTTGCTATTTTGTCATTATCGATTAGCTATTGGATTATTAGAAGCAAATGTAAATAAATAAGGTTCATAGTTCATGGCACGCGCATGCTGCGCAAATATAGCTAATATTTCTATAACAATGAACAATGAACAATCAACAAATCAATAATATCAAAACCGATGAAACATCTTTCTCTATTTTCACTCTTGTTCACCGCTAGCGCTCTGGTTTGTTTTAACTTACAGGGATTGGCAAGCATAATACAGTCAACTAGCAGACTAGCTGGTTTCTCGGTAGATAGCAGTCACTATATTTATTTGGAGAGTGCTCGCAATCCTCTTACTCAAGTTCCTACTGCCAAAATCCAAATTATTAATTTAGAAACTAATTCCTGTGTGAGGAATGGTTGTCTAGAAACTGACTATGACAACTCATCTTCAAACTTAACTAATAAAAATGCAGAGGATGACTTAATTAAAAAAACTATCAAAATCATACGGGAGTTGAGACTCAATCAACTGAAAATAGGTATAAGATTACCTATGATTGCCCGTTCAGTTGATCCAGATGGTATTGAGCAGTTTAAATTTTTTATTAATCACCAAACAGAACCTATAGAAATTCGTCTGGAACAAAAATATATTCCTTCAATTTTATCAGGAGGCACCTCTGATATAGACCGTGCTTCTATGCAGCTGGTAATTAATTACAATTACCGTAAACTAACCTTAGGCAAACTAGATCAATACCGCGATACCGTAAGGAAATATGCCATCAAAGAAGTTCGTTTATCACCAAATCAACGCCATGTAGTTGTGCTGATAGATATGTATCAAGCAACTTATAATGCCTCGTTGAAAACAACTTTGGTGCAGACTTTTCCTCTCCTGATTGCTGATAAAAAATCCGGTTTAAAAACCCCTTTTATGTAGGGCTTGCTAAATTAATATAGAATGCATACCAAACAATGGTTTTGAGCCTTTTTTGACCCTTTCAAGTGCTTTGTTATAGCATCCAATGGCTCAAAATCCTTGCACTTAATAGGAAAATCTCGGAGCTGATCATGGATAATCAAGCTTAGAACTATCGGCTTTTCCCTACTCCCTGCTCCCTGCTAAGAGCTCCCTCTCCTTACCACCAGACTTATTCAGCAAACCCTATGTAAAGGAGTAACTAGACAGCTAGAAACCTCCTAACTTCTGATTTGGAGACTCCTCAGAATTCAAAGATAGTGCGAATAGTTCCCACAAAAATAGTATCGTTGTCATCGTCGTGCTCAGGATTGAGAATCATCAGCAAGCCTGGATTAATAGCAATGTTGTCGTTGAGTTGGTAACGATATTGAGCTTCAATGTGCCAAGCTGCCTCACCATCTTCAGAACCACCATCATTATCCAGCACTCTTGGTGGTTGTCCTACGATAATCCCACCTAAAGAACCTTCAGAACCTAAATCTGGAAAAGCGAAAGTCACCGCCCAGTTTAGAATCGTCGCATCATCTCCTTCATTAACACCGACACCGCTATCTTCAGCATGAGCAAGAGTTACACCTGCCCAACCAGAAATGGTAACAGAGGGACTAATACGAAAGCTGGTTTCTATGCCAAAATGGTCAGCAGATGTGGCAATTTCACCAAAAGGTTCATTGGCTAGTTCACTACCAGTTTCCCCAGAGACAGCAACTTCATCCCCAGGAAAGAAAGAGCGCACATAGGTTAAACCAATACCAATGTTATCACTAGGCTCAATATTCAACTGTGCCAAGGCAGCAAAAGCACCATTGAACAGTCACAGCAATTAGACGCTCAACCTGTTGCAAACAAGCATTTAAACCGGCGGCAAATTCAAATCTGGTAAGTGCTTGGTTACCGCGAAAAGTACGATCAGGAAATCCAGCAATACAACCGTAGCGTTCCACTAGCGATCGCAAAGCTTCAAAGGCCCAGTCACCAGGAGAAACATCTTGTAGTTGAGAGACACTAGTAACCTGTTGAAGAGAATTGACTGAGTTTTCCTGACTGTATTGCCGGAGTTGTTCCCTGGTATTAACAACTTCTGACTCAGTTGAGTTCTCTGTTGGTTCCATTGCTACTAGTAGTCCATCCATTTGATTTTGATCAGCTTTATTTTCAGCTGCCAATACTTCTAATTTCGGTTGTTGAGTTAGTTCTGTTAATACTGGAGTTTCTTTACCAATTGCCCTAGTACAAACAACTACAGTTCCAGCGAATAGTACTGAGCTAATGACCGCACTATTCCAGTAAGTTTTCAACATGTTTAATCCTCACACAAAAAATTAAGCTACTGATAGCTAATAGCTTTAATAATTGCTAATAGGTACAACTAAATTCTGACCTGTCAGGTCACAGGTGAATGTGATCATGATCATTATTTTTGACTTGACGCTCAGCGATATGTATGTTAGAAATCTCAGGTAATAACCCTCAAACTAGTCCAGTTAGTTTTCAGTTATTTTGTCGCTGACAAAGGAAATTTATTTCCGACTACTTATCAAAGGGAATATCAGGGGTCTGCAGCCAAAATCATCCAGATCTATGATCATAAACTCAGTAGAATGACAAGTTTTCTGCTGGTTTAGTTTTTAGGTACTATAATCGGTCTCAATGAAACCTAAAATCATCTAATTTTTTACCTAAGAACTAAAATATAGCGTTTCTCATAGCTATGAGTTACACAGGATTTTTTGCCACTTCCGACTTCCGACTTCCCTCTTCCCTGCTCCCTGCTCTCTGCTCCCTGCTCCCTGCTCCCTGCTCCCTGCTCCCTAAAACCCAATAATTTGTACCTCATGAGTATGATACTTGCTATATACAGCACTAAAGTGAGATAAATTTATGAACATAAAAACTAAGTTCATTTCAGGTTTTCTGGGAATTGCTTCCCTGGTGGTAGCTTTAGGATTTATTAACATTCAAGCACAAAAAAGTGTTAATCAACAGTTCGAGAATATCGCTGAAAAGCAATCCCCTGAATTGTTATTATTAGACAAACTTAAATCCGCTTCCTTTAGAGCAATGAGTGAAGCCTATAGTAATGCTCTAATTAAATCCGAATCGGATCGTCTTCAAGAGGGAGTAGAACTTGAATTAGATCTAGAGGAAGACCAGGGAGAAGAGGAAGAAGAATTCAAGGAAGCTATAGAAGATTTGGAGACAGCTTTAGAACAGCTAAAGGCATTGTATAAAGATTCAGAAACTTCCCTTGTTTACTATCAAAAATTTGAAAAATATAGTTTGCAGTTATACCAATTTGGTCTTAAACTTATCGAGATTAAAGTTGAGGATAACAAAGCTGATGAAGTGCTCAAATACCGCCAAAAGTTTGAGGAAGCAGAAGAAGAATTTGTAGAAATAATTGACCAAGCAATATATGAAAACTCAAAATTATTGACTTCGGCAAGAAAAGACGCTAGTAATGCTGCAACCATGGCTGTATTTTTAAACACAATCATAGTCTTACTAGTAACAGCAATATCAATAAGCTTGGGCTTGATATTAGCAGAAAAGATAACCAAACCAATTCTCACTCTTAAGAATGCAGCCATTAAGATTGGGGAAGGACAATTTAATACTAAAGTAGCTATAAATACTAGGGACGAATTGAGTATTTTAGCTGATGCTTTTAATCGTATGGGTGGACAGTTGGAAGAAACTACTGTTTCTAGAACCTATCTCAATAATATATTCGCTTCTCTGAGTGATGCTCTGATTATCATCAATCAAGAATTCCTGATTCGGAGCTGTAATCAGGCAACTGTTTATATTTCAGGATATCAAATCGATGAGTTGGTCAACAAGCATTTATCTTTACTCTTGAACGAAGAAAAATTTCTGCAAAATTTAGGAAGTCATTCCCTAGGAAGTAATACTTTGCTGGGAAGAGTAGAAACTATTCTATTGAACAAAAATGGTAGACCTATCCCCGTTTCTATTGCTGCCTCTGCCATAGAAAATGTAGCTGGTAATATTGAGGGAATTGCTTGTCTAATCCAGGATATCTCGGCGCGTAAAGAGGCAGAGGTTGCATTGCAAAGACAGGCCTTAATGTTTGAGACAATTAATGATGGAGTTATCCTCACAAACCTCAATGGTGAAATCGTTGATTGGAACCCAGCTGCTGAGAGTATATTCGGTTATCATAAAGCTGAGGTGTTGGGTAAAACTAGTGGAATTGTTTACCAGCCAGAACAAGCAACTAAGCTAACTGAGGAGATGTTAGAAGGCTTGTTTCGTGATCAACGCTGGACTAGAGAAATTCAATTTATTCGTAAAGATGGTAGCACTGGAGTTTGCGAAACCACATTTGTACCTCTAGATGATGAGACTGGTCAAATATCAATCACTATGGGGGTCAATCGTGATATTACTGAACGCAAAAACTACGAAAATAAATTAGTGAAAGCGCGAGAGTCTGCTCTAGAGGCGGCGCAGGCTAAAGCTAGATTTTTGGCAAATATGAGTCATGAAATCCGTACTCCCATGAATGGGGTATTGGGTATGAGTGAATTACTTTTGAGTACTAATCTTACTGCTCAACAACTCAAGTTTGTACAGACGCTGCAAGTGAGTGGTGAGCATTTGCTGGAGGTAATCAATGATATTCTCGACTTCTCCAAACTTGAAGCTGGAGAAATGCGACTCAAGCTCGATGAATTTGACTTGAACCTTTGCTTAGAAGAAGTTTTAGACCTCTGTTCTACCCAAGCTGCTGAAAAGAATTTAGAATTAGCTCTGTTAATCGATAATAAGGTGCCACGATTACTACTCGGAGATGAGGTACGTCTGCGGCAGATCCTTACCAATCTAGTGGGCAATGCTATCAAATTCACTAACGAAGGAGAGGTTCTCATCCTGGTGTCTGAGTTTGAACAAGTGGGAGATGAAATCGAGGCAGTAAATGGGGATAAAGTTTCCTCTGAGCAGTCTGAAAGTGGACAACTAATAGAATTGCACTTTGCTGTCAAAGATAGTGGTATTGGCATTTCTATAGAGGATCAAAAAAAGCTGTTTGAATCTTTTTCACAACTAGACAATTCCTCTACCCGAAAATACACTGGCACTGGTTTAGGTTTAGCGATATCTAAGCAACTGGTGAAAATAATGGGAGGTAAAATTGGTTTAGAAAGTGAGTTGGGAGTGGGTTCTACCTTCTGGTTCACAGCTAAACTGAACCAGGTAGTTGCCGATTCTCAACAAGAAGCCAGAAATCAATTTGCCACCAAATCTTCTGCTTCCCCTGAAATTCTCACTGGCAAGAAGGTATTGGTTATTGATGATCGTCCCGTCAATCGTCAAATAGTACAGCATCAGTTAACTGCTAGAGGTATGGAAGTGGATGAAGCTGCTAGTGGTATAGTCGCCCTCAATGCCATGAAAGCAGCCTTTGAAGCTGGTAAACCCTACGATATTGCTCTAGTGGATATGAAAATGCCTAGAATGGATGGATCAACCCTAGGGCGACTGATTCTAGAGGAACCAGATTGGAATAGTACAAAGTTAATTATGATGAGTTCTCTCCATGCCAGTGATATTAATGAACCACTGCTTAGGAGCGGATTTTCTGATTATTTAATTAAGCCAGTTAAGGAATCTCAACTGCTAAGCTCACTGCTCAAGGTACTTTCTTCTCAACAACCCTCTTCAATTTTTTCTTCCCAGCCTCAACTAACACCCCTTGACCAAAATAAACAGAAGCAGCTGAAAATTTTGGTAGTGGAAGATACCCCCATCAACCGAGATTTAGTCTTGCATCAGTTGAAGGTACTGGGTCAAAAGTTGAATTTAGTGGAGACGGCCCAAAATGGTAAAGTTGCCTTGGATAAATTAGCAGAATCAGACTATGACATTGTCCTGATGGATTGCCAGATGCCAGTCATAGACGGCTATCAAGCAACACAAACTTTGCGGCAACGAGAAGGTACACAGCGTCATACAGTGGTAATTGGTATGACTGCTTATGCGATGACTGGAGACAGGGAGAAATGTCTAGAAGCTGGCATGGATGACTACCTGAGTAAACCTGTATTACTCAAAAAATTGAAGCCAGTACTACAGCGATGGTCATCTACACTCCAGAAGGAATACCCAGCAGAAATTAGGCAGCCTAAAGGGGAAATCAACATCTATTCTAGATTAAACATAGTTAATTGGTCTCAACTCAAGTCAATTACTGGTGATAACTCCTCTGTAGCACTAAAACTGCTGCAAAAGTTTATCACAGAAGCAGATAACCATCTTGCCCAACTAAAGCTTGCACTAGCAAATCATAACTTTGTAAATATTGCTTGGAAATCTCACCAACTTAAAGGAGCTAGTGCTTCAGTAGCAGTTAAAAAGATGCCAGAGGTTGCAGCTAAACTTTATGATTTGGCTCGAAGTCATAATCTGGAGGAGGCTGGTGATTTGTTAGCTGAGTTAGAGCAAATTCTGGAGAGTCTTAAATGGTTAATAAATAGTGATCATACCGTAGCCATAGCAAAGCAATTAACTGCTAACCAGGAATCTTTGCCACCAGTAGTGACTCAACAAAGAAATGCCCAGGTTCCAGGGCAGATGACCCAAGGAATTGATCCCAATAGCGATAGCCCAAGCCTTCTAGTGACTAGAAAGGAGCAAGATTTACAATCCCCTGGAGAAAGGACGCTTCTGCCTTCTCAAGCTTCGATTCAACCATCAACTCCTAAGCAAGAAAAACGGAAGCAACTGAAAATTTTGGTAGCGGAAGATACCCCCTTCAACCGAGAACTAGTGCTACATCAGTTGGAGGTACTTGGTCAAGAGCCAGATTTAGTGGATACGGTGGAAAATGGTCAACTCGCCTTGGATAAATTAGCAGAGTCTGACTATGACATCGTACTGATGGATTGTCAGATGCCAGTCATGGATGGCTACCAGACAACCCAAACTTTACGACAACAAGAAGGTCAAAACTGTCATACAATCGTGATTGGAATGACAGCTTATAACCAGTCTGGAGACCGAGAGAAATGTCTGGAAGCTGGTATGGATGATTATCTGAGTAAACCAGTACTGCTCCAGGAATTGGAACCTTTGTTAGAGAAATTGTCATTTCTAGAAACTGAGGATAATCCTCAAGTAACTAGCGAATTAAAAGCAGAAAACACTACTCCTATTGCTCTAGGGCTAATAGACTGGCCTCGCTTGCAAGCAATCTCTGAGGGAAATATTTTATTTCAGCTGGAATTGGTGCGAGCCTTGCTCACAGATGGAGAAACTTTCCTGGCTGAGATTAAGCAAGCGCTGGCAGATAAAAATAACCTTATTATTGCTCAGAAAGCACACCAAATCAAAGGGGCTAGTGCTTCGGTAGCAGTTAAAAAAATGCCAGAAATCGCAGCTCAACTATATCATCATGCTCAAGCCAAAAATTTCAATCGGGCTGGTGAGCTAGTAACTAAGTTAGAGCAAATATTGAACAGTCTCAAAGGACTAAGAAATCTAAATTCGACTGTAGCTCAAAGGATAATATCAGAGCAGTTAGTGACTCTCCCACAGCAGTCTTCAGTTGTAACTGACTCATCGGTGGCGGTTCAATCATCCCACCCAAGTTCCCAACAACAGAGCCACTTGAAAGTTCTGATTGTAGAAGATACCCCCGTCAACCTCAAATTAGTACAGCATCAATTGCAACTGCTGAACTACCAGTTTGATGCGGTAACCAATGGTCTGGCAGCACTAGAGAAGTTAGCACAGAATAACTATAATCTAGTCCTAATGGATTGCCAGATGCCAGTAATGGACGGCTACCGGGCAACAGCAGTATTGCGGCAACGAGAAGGTGGCAACCGTCATACAATCGTGATTGGGATGACTGCTCATACCATGCCAGGGGACAAGGAGAAATGTTTGACGGCTGGTATGGATGACTACCTGAGTAAACCAGTGCTGGTGAAAGAATTGAGAGAGGTACTCCAGCAATGGTCATCGACGGTTCCGGAGGAGTCTTGGCAAGAAAGCAGCCCAGAAGGAAATGATCTGCATAGTGTTTCTAACTTGGTGGATTGGTCTCATTTGCAGGAAATTACTGGTGGTAATCCTTCTGTGCAAATTGCCATGGTGCAAGGATTTATCAAGGACGGAGAGGTGATGATTGCCGAAGCCAAGCAAGCATTAGTAGATCGAGACAAACTTACTTTAGCCCAGAAAGCACACCAAATTAAAGGTGCTAGTGCTTCGGTAGCGATTAAAGGGATGCCAGAGATTGCGATTCAACTAAAGGCTAAGGTTGCAGTCGGCAATCTAGAAGATGCTCGTGATTTGATGAGTAAGTTGGAGCAGATTTGGAGGCAACTAAAAGCTTCACTAGATTAATAAGTAATAAGTAATAAGTAATAAGTAATAAGTGAAAACAAGAACATTTATTACTTATTACTTAAAAATTTATTTCTTAAATACTATTTGTAGCAAACGCTTTTTTTACTTACACACTGGCTCGAGTGCGGGTGATATCAATCATAATCTTGCCGCTAAAATCAGGGATGGGCGCGGCTGGTTTGCTTAACTGAACTTGAACTTGTGCGACTTTATCTATTTTCAGGATAGCATCAGCGATCGCAGTTGCTAGTTTTTCCACTAAGGCGAATTTTGAGGTTTGCATCAGCTGCTTAACTGTCTCAATAGCTTGACGATAATCAAGGGTTTTGGCAATGTCATCGCTCTGCCCTGCTGCTGTCAAATCCAGCCAGATGGTCAAATCAACTTCAAACCACTGTCCCAGTACCTGCTCTTCTGGCAGATAGCCTGTGTATCCGTAGCAGCGAATGTTATTTATGTGAATACTATCCATTGAGTGTAACAGCTATTAGTCAACAGTGAATAGTCTACCGATAACTGAGTAACTGATTAACTCCGTTGATTAAATTCTCCATCAAGAGAGAGGGGGAAATGTGGAAAGTGCAAAAAGGTTGCGGAGATTTTTGTATATCTCATATACTGTCTAAGTCTGGGTTTCACTAAGGACAACTAGCATGTACAATATCAATGTCCTAGCTCAAATAGCTCTCAAGTTATCATATAAACAGTGAATTTCATGTAATTTGTCCTGTGACCTTGGAAATGAGGTCAAGGTCACTCACCTACTGTCCATTTCTTAAACTCCTACCACAAATATTAGAAAAAGAGATTTTGGTATTTATCTGTCAACAAGCCAACAAGCTAGTCAATTGCGGTACATATTTGTTGAGGCAAGCATTTTTTACTTTTGGTCAAGTAGAACATGATGTCTATTCTCTCCACATAGATTTCCCCTCTAGTAATCTATTTCAACTTGTCGAAAATCTCCACCAACGCGGCTTTACCTCAGAAAAGTTTCGTGATGATGCTGCCAGCGCTCTAGAAAAAGTTGCTGAAGGTAATCAAGGGCTTCCAACAGGAGTTTTAGCTCTTCTGGAAATTTGGCTACCTACGCAAACCCAACCAAAGTTAGAGAATTATAGTAATGATCAGAATCAACGTTTTGATCTAAAATCACCTATCCTATTTAAATCAGGACGCTCCCATTTTCTACCTAATGGTCGAGGTAATATTGTGCGAGCGATCGCTGAAGGTTATCTCAAGCAAAATTCTCCAGATTTAGAAGGCTGGACAAGATTTATTACATCGCAATTAGTTGTAGAACCTCATCCAAAAGTATGGGTTGATATCCTGACACAGATGCCGCTGCTTTTGAATGGTAATCGCACTGAGGCAACCGAACTTTTTGATCAAGTTATTCGTAACTGCCCAGAAGTTCTTCAATATGCCTGGACACTTTACTTTATCTCACTTGCAATCGGTTGGTTTGAACCTAAAGAAACTGTACAAGGTTGGCTGGAGATACTCAAGTCTAATCACTCCAATTTCTCTCAGCAAGCCTATGGAGAATTATTGTTCATCCAGTATTTCCAATATCAAGATCAATGGTCAGTTGAGAGAATTCGTCATCATCTTACCAAGCAGGAAAATGAAGCAATCTTCTGCGGACTCGCTCATGCAGCAAGCCATTTATGGGTTGAACAAAGATGTCAAGCGATCGCCTCTGAAATTCTCTACAATCTTGCTGCTTCTCCTTCAGAGTCTGTCCAAAAGGCTGTAGCCAGTGTCTTCCGCTGGAGTCGTGATAACTTTAAGTTAAACTGCCGAATGCGGAAAATTATTGAAGCAGTCTGCAAGAACCAAGGTGTACTCCTAGAAGCCGCTAATAATTTGACCGAAATTATCGAAGTAGAGGAACTGGTAGATCATAATCCCGAAATAGTGGTTAAAGTTTGTAAGAGCCTGGTTGATATTGGTGTGGAACTTACTAATCCAGCTAGGGCAACAGCATTTATTGCAGAAAGTTTAACCACGATTGCTATCAAGTTACATCGTCAAGACTCATACCGTGAGGATGGTCTTGAGATCTTTGAGCAGCTACTTGCCTTAAATCTTAGAAAGACACAATCTGCCTTAGAAGTACTTGATCGTAGACCGACGCGACGAGGTGACTATATAATTCCTAGAAGAAGATTACGTAGACGCCGCCTCTCCTCTAGCTAAAAATTATTAAAGTCTGTGTAAACTGGGCAAATTGCTGCATACTACGAGGCAAGACAGCTCTACAATAATCAATCTGTAAAATCAGCAAAGTAAAGTGGTATAAGTATGGATCAACAAGCACTCTCAGTGGAAAATTACTAATGACCACTACCAAACTAACCCTAAATCTGCTCGAAGGTTCTGTTTATTTCAATTTTACAGCCGATGCTGCTAGAAATTTGCAAGCTGAGATTTCCCAATTAATGCAGAAAATGAAAGCAGTTACTCAGGCGACAGGAAGCGGTGGCAAACCTACTCCCCAAAAACCAATGGAATACCGATATACAGGGGATGTCTTTCTGGAAATATTTTGTAATCCCAATATCTACCCTAGTCCTTTTGCTGCTAAAGTTCTAATTACTCTGCGAGATGAGCGTATCCGCCTGAGCACAGAAGCTGAATTGACTCGCTTGATTGAGGATTTAAGTCAATATTTGGAGCAGGTAGGTTAGACACCAATTGCCATGATTACAAATCGCACTAAGAAGATAGCAGCGAGAATCCACACAGTTACTGAAAGTTCCTGAAATTTACCCTGAAACGCCTTAATTAAGGGATAGGTAATGAAGCCGACTGCCAAGCCTTCAGCAATGGAGTAAGTTAAAGGCATCATTAGCACGGTTAAAAAGGAGGGAATTGATTCTGCAGGATCATCCCAGTGAATCCACAGCAGATTTTGGGCCATCAGTACACCAACAATTACCAAGGTTGGGGCAGTCGCGAAGCTGGGAATTCCAGCCAATAAGGGAATAAAAAATATCGAGAGAACGAATAATAAGGCGACAATAACTGCTGTCAACCCCGTGCGCCCTCCTTCAGAAACTCCAGAAGCTGATTCAACATAGGTAGTGACTGTGGAAGTTCCCAACACTGCCCCTGCTGTTGTTCCTACAGCATCAGCCATCAGAGCTAATTGAGCTTTGGGCAGTTCCCCTTCGGCGTTGATGTATCCAGCTTGCATACTCACACCTGCAAGAGTGCCAATGGTATCAAAGAGGTCAACAAATAGCAACACAAAGATTACTGCGAAGAAATCCCCAAGATTAACCTCGCCTAAACGCCCTAACCCGAAAATTGCTTGACCTAGCAAATCTCTAGGCAATTGGGGTAAACTTACTATTGCTTCAGGCCAGTTCGCAATACCAAGAATCCATGCTAGCAGGGCAGTTGCGAAAATACCTAAGAGTAATGCTCCTTTAAGGCGTCGAGCTACGAAAGCTGAGGTAATGACAATACCGATAATGGCGATAAAAGTTGGTGGCTGGCTCAAATCCCCCAGAGTCGTTTTAGTTGTTTCGCTAGCAGCAATAATACCAGAATTACTCAAGGCAATATAAGCAATAAAAAAGCCAATTCCTGCCGCCGTTGCTCGCTTGAGACAGTCGGGAATGGCTTTAACAATCAGACTGCGTATATTGAACACAGTCATAACTATAAAAATTAGCCCCTCCACGAAGACGGCTGCTAAGGCAATGCGCCAGTCGATGCCCAATCCCAATACCACCGAGTAGGCAAAAAAGGCATTAAGTCCCATGCCGGGAGCAAGGGCAAAAGGATAATTAGCCACTAAGCCCATTATTATGGTAGCGATCGCAGCCGAGATGGCGGTGGCAATTACTAGTTCGCTAAATAAATCCCCGGATTCTTGTAAAAAAATTGCCTGGGATAAAATTTCGGGATTAACCACTAAGATATATGCCATCGTCATAAAGGTGGTTACGCCTGCCAAAACCTCTGTAGTAAGGTTGGTTTGGTATCGCTCAAACTGAAAAAATCCAGCAATTTTTCCATGTTGTTGAGGTGATTCTACAGAAGTTTCAGAAATAGAATCAGCTTGGGGATGACTCGGTTCATTTTCATCAAGATTATTCATAAGATATTTTCAAAAAATATTAAGTATAAGATTATTATCTAATTGAAGAGCTTTTAAATGATCTAGCACTTTCAACAGCCTTGGAGCTAGCCAACTTAGTCTTATGAGTTTGTTGTCAAAACGTTCTAACTCGTCTATTTCCTGGTTTAGGCTCGGTCTTACCGCTATTTTTCTACTATCAGTTACCCTACGTTTTTGGGGGCTGAGTCGGTTTAATAGCTTAGTATTCGACGAAGTTTACTACGCCAAATTTGCCAACAATTACCTCACTAATACGCCTTTTTTTAATGCCCATCCACCTCTGTCACAGTACATCATTGCTATTGGAATCTGGATTGGTTCTCACCTTCCTTTTGGGCAGGATACAGTTAATAGTTTGACAGGTTCTGTACGTTCCACCTGGAGTTACCGTTGGCTTAATGCCTTGACTGGCTCTTTGATTCCTGTGGTGGTGGGCGCAGTTGCCTATCAGTTGAGTCGGCGTCGCAGTTATGCCTTAATTGCTGCTCTGTTGGCTGTCCTTGATGGTCTATTTTTGGTAGAGTCTCGCTATGCCCTCAATAATATATACATTGTCATTTTAGGGCTATTAGCTCAGTTATTCCTATTGATGGCACTGAATAAACCAACGCAGCAACGCCGGGGAATTCTTGCCTTATCCGGTGTCTTTTTTGGGGCTTGTGCAGCAACTAAATGGAATGGTTTAGGTTTTCTGTTGGGGGTTTATCTGGTTTGGGCAGTAGTTTGGATCATCCATTGGGTGCGAAAAGTCTTGGAAAGACTTGATGTTGAAATAGCGCAAAAGGGAGAGGGGGAGAGGGGGAGAGGGGAAGAGTTTGTTGCTGTAAAGCCACTGAAGGAAAAATTTTCTCAGACACCACTGCAAAATCTGAGAGAGTTGAATGTTTTCCACATCCTGGTGAATTTTGCTATTATTCCGATTTTAACCTATAGCTTGCTGTGGATTCCTCATCTGCAGATGAATCCGACGCCTGGATTCTGGCAAATGCAGCAGGAAATTCTAAACTATCACCAAAATATTGGTAGTGGACCTGAGGTGCATCCTTATTGTTCTCGTTGGTATAGTTGGCCTTTGATGCTGCGCACGATTGCTTACTTTCATCATGCTCCTAATCATAATTCTGAGGCAGTTTCCCTGGAATCACCTGTAACTGGCGGTGTGGCGAATGCGATATACGATGTCCATGCTATGGGAAATCCAGTTTTGTGGTGGTTATCAACGGCGGCAATTTTATTATTGCTGGTGCTATTAGTTTTACGCTTTAAGTCAAGCCGGAGTTGGAAAGTGCCTCCAACTAGAGCTACTTTGGTGGCACTTTATCTTGTTATTAACTGGCTAGCAAATTTACTGCCTTGGTCTCTGGTGAGTCGCTGTCTATTTCTGTATCATTATATGTGCGCTTCTGTGTTTGCTAGTTTAGCTCTGGCTTTGGTTGTAGATTCGTTAGTGCAAAGCAATCGCAGGGAATATCAAGGGATTGCGATCGCTTTGATTTTGCTAATTATAATTGCTTTTTGCTTTTGGATGCCGATTTATTTGGGACTTCCCTTGTCTGTTGAGGGTTATCAATGGCGGATGTGGTTGCGCTCTTGGATTTAGCACCAATCCATTCACCCGCCTGGGGTTCAAACCCTAGATTAATAGCTGAAGTTCTCTTGCAAGAGGACTAATTAGAATCCCCATTTTTTCAAAGCGGGGAGATGTCAATACCAGCCAATTACATCAGACCGAGTTGTTGCAGAATACCTTGACCAGTGAGTAGTTCAGTAGCTATGCCAATGACAAAGCCCAGCATTGCCAAACGACCGTTCCAGATTTCTGAAAAATTAGTAAAGCCAAACTTATTTCCTTGCTCTTGCATGACAAATTTCTCCTTGCAGTTAATATCTGTGGCGATGAGTTGATTACATTAAACCGAGTTGTTGCAGAATGCCTTGACCGGTGAGCAGTTCAGTAGCTACACCAATGACGAAGCCCAGCATTGCCAAACGACCGTTCCAGATTTCTGAAAAATTAGTAAAGCCAAACTTGTTTTCTTGCTCTTGCATGAGAATGCTCTCCTTGCATTTGGTATCTGTAATAAAATTTAACCTAATTTACCAAAATACGCAACATTTCTTTATGTTTAATTTTACACAAATATGATATAAAATCTGTGCTATGAAGCAGCCTCAGAAGTCTGATACCTCTCGATTTAGCTCGTCCGGCGAGAAGCCCCACGTCTGTATCTGTAGTGTCAGGACTTAGGCACAGACTGTATTGGTAGGCTGAGCAAAAGTCTGCACACGCTACAGATAGAGTTTAATTTGGCTATTTGCGTAAGTCCTAAGTGTGTGGAGTAGTTAGGAAGAAGCGAGGAAATTTTAGAAACCCAGCGCCAGTGTAGTAAACGTCACATGGCAACACAAAGTTTAACGCACCATTCTGAACTATCTCAGGAAATGGTGCGTTAAACTAATCAGAGCAATGCAAATTTTGATAAATCATAGGGCCTTACTGGTATAGTGCGGGACTTATAGCCCCCAGACCCTCAATTAGTTAATCTCATGAACTACTCCAGGTAGGGACTGCCGCCAGGCGTTCAATCAATTATGATGACCAAACTCCACCAGCAATTTTTTGCAGTGGTGCTACATGAGGTGTCTCGCAAAGAAGATAGGCGAAAAATGCACCGCCACAACCTCCAATCAAGAAACCACTAGCAAATTCACTCCAGCCCTCTGGTGTCCCCAAGTCTTCAGGGGGATTAGGTGTAGTAACAGTTGCTATAGGTTTGCCGGAATTAGCCGCACCATAAATAGACAAAGCAATAGTCAGAATTGAAACTAAACCTACTGTTGCTAGTACACCAGCAATGCTGGCAACATCTGTATGACGCAGAGGACCAAGCAAAGCCAAGGGCCCATACAAGAAATAGCCATGAGCCATACCAACTTCTAAGCCACGGCGAAAGGGTGATAGTCCTTTGCGGTAAGCAGGTAAGTTATTTATGAAAGCTGTTGTGAAACCTGAGGAATTAACCGGAGTGGCTAGATTACCAATTTGGGGATCTCCAGCAGGTTGAATTACATCGATTGTCATCTGAGTTTATTTCCTCTAAAATCCTACAAAACCCTTAGTAGTCTTACTGTAAGGGTTAGCAAAGCAGCTGCAAGAATCAGCGCAAGTAATCTTTACATAGAAGTGCTTCTTCTCGTAACGAATTATAAAAGATATTGCTCTTTTTACTAGCTTTCTTAGTAATTAGCAATAATTTGCCAGTGGCTGTGTGTAAATCCAGATCATCTGATCCCACTCACAAGAAACAGCAGAATTTGGTGTAATCAACTTTGAGTTCCATTTTTGTTAAGAATCTTTATATTTGGTAAAATTGGGCAGAGTTCAAAGTAATATCCATGATGTTGCCCTTGTAATTAGAAATAGGAAAAGTAAGATATGACAGGAGCATATGCAGCTTCATTTTTGCCCGTAGCGATGGTTCCAGCACTAGCTATATTAGCCTTTATGACTATGGGTCTCCTTTTTATCTACGTCGAAAGCGATGCCTGATTTAAGCAGGTAAAGGCTAATAGAAATGATAAAAAATACCCAGCCTTACGACTGGGTATCTTTTTGTCAATCCCTCAGATTGAAGATTAATCCCGATTCATCTGGAGATATAAAAAACCCCTACCGAAGGGCAGGGGGCTTTTTTCATTACCTAAAGTGCTAGTTTCAGCCAAATTTAGCCGAACTTACCAGCAGTCGAGGCAATCAGGAATGCCGCGTAAGTGAGGATATAGCCAACTGTAAAGTGAGCTAGACCTACTAGACGGGCTTGAACGATAGAAAGAGCAACTGGCTTGTCCTTCCAGCGAATCAGGTTCGCCAAAGGAGTACGCTCGTGTGCCCAGACAATTGTCTCGATCAACTCTTGCCAATAACCGCGCCAAGAGATTAGGAACATGAAACCCGTTGCCCAAACTAGGTGTCCGAAGAGGAACATCCAAGCCCAGACAGACAAGTTATTAGTGCCATAGGGGTTATACCCGTTGATCAGCTGAGAAGAATTCAGCCACAGGTAGTCGCGGAACCAACCCATTAAGTAGGTTGAAGACTCGTTGAACTGAGCAACGTTACCCTGCCAAACAGCTAGATGCTTCCAGTGCCAGTAGAAGGTAAGCCAACCAAGAGTGTTGAGCATCCAGAACATGGCGAGGTAGAAGGCATCCCAGGCAGAGATATCACAAGTGCCGCCACGACCAGGACCATCACAAGGGAAGGAATAGCCGAAGTCTTTTTTGTCCGGCATTAGCTTGGAGCCACGGGCATCCAAAGCACCCTTGACGAGAATCAGGGTAGTGGTGTGCAGACCTAGTGCGATCGCATGGTGAACCAAGAAATCGCCAGGACCAATGGTCAGGAACAGAGAGTTGGTGCCGCTGTTAAGTGCATCCAGCCAACCTGGTAGGTAAGCAGCACCAGTAGTGGCAGCAATGCTGTCAGAATTAGACAGCAGCACGTCAAAACCGTACAGAGCCTTACCTGAAGCTGCTTGAATGAACTGAGCAAACACAGGCTCAATCAGGATTTGTTTCTCAGGAGTACCAAAGGCAACTACTACGTCGTTGTGAACATAGATACCCAGGGTATGGAAGCCCAAGAACAGAGTTACCCAGCTCAGGTGAGAGATCAGTGCCTCTTTATGTTCAAGCATCCGAGCTAAGACATTATTCTTGTTAGCTTCTGGATCGTAGTCCCGAACAAAGAAAATTGCACCGTGAGCAAAGGCACCAACCATCAAGAAACCAGCAATATACTGGTGATGGGTATAAAGTGCTGCTTGGGTTGTGTAGTCCTTCGCTATGAAGACATAGGAAGGTAGGGAGTACATATGCTGGGCAACCAAGGAGGTAACTACCCCTAGACAAGCTAGTGCCAACCCCAACTGGAAGTGCAAGGAGTTGTTGATAGTGTCATACAAGCCCTTGTGACCTTCACCTAACATCCCGCCAAAGGGGGTGTTCTGCGGTGGTTGGTGAGCGCTGTGAATCTCCTTGATGCTGTGACCAATCCCAAAGTTGGTGCGGTACATGTGACCGGCGATAATAAAGATTACCGCGATCGCCAAGTGGTGATGGGCAATATCAGTCAGCCACAGGGACTCAGTCTGGGGATGAAAGCCACCTAAGAAGGTTAAGATTGCTGTACCTGCACCTTGAGAAGTGCCAAACACATGCTCTGCCGTATCAGGGTTCTGGGCATAGACACCCCAGTTACCAGTGAAGAACGGTGCTAGACCTGCTGGGTGCGGAGGAGTAGACAAGAAGTTATCCCAGCCTACGTGCTGTCCGCGAGATTCGGGGATTGCAACGTGAACTAGGTGTCCTGTCCATGCCAAGGAGCTGACACCAAACAAACCAGCTAGGTGGTGGTTGAGCCGATGTTCTGCACTCTTGAACCAAGTCAAGCTAGGGCGGAACTTAGGTTGCAAGTGCAGCCAGCCTGCAAACAAGAACAGGGCAGACAACACCAGCAAGAACACTGCACCAGTGTACAGGTCGTTATTTGTTGTCATGCCAATGGTGTAAAACCAGTGGTATACACCAGAGTAAGCAATGTTTACAGGGCTAGAGGCACCAGCTTGGGTGAAGGCATCTATTGCCCCTTGACCAAAGTGAGGGTCCCAAATCGCGTGGGCGATGGGACGGACATTTAGAGGATCTTTAATCCACTGTTCAAAGTTACCTTGCCAGGCGACGTGGAAAACGGTACCAGAGGTCCACAAGAAAATGATGGCTAGATGACCAAAGTGAGAAGCAAAAATCTTTTGATAAAGATTCTCCTCGGTCATGCCATCGTGGGTTTCAAAGTCGTGGGCCGTGGCAATCCCGTACCAGATGCGACGTGTTGTCGGATCTTGAGCGAGGTCCTGGCTAAATTTTGGAAATTTTGTTGCCATCTGTCTTAGGAAATTCTCCTCGCTGAAATATGAGACTGATCACAAATAGTGCTGCTCATTTTCTTTCTCAGTGACCCCCTGGAACTTGCGTTCCAGGTTGGTTTAGGTCTCGACAGGCAGGACACTTTCAAGTATGTCCCACTTCATCTTTTGGCTTTGATTGCAACAGTCATTATCCGACTGCGAGAATCCGTGCCAGGAAGAACGCCCATGTTGTGACAATTCCCCCTAGAAGGTAGTGAGCTACCCCCACAGCCCGACCCTGAATGATGCTCAGAGCGCGAGGCTGAATGCTTGGTGCTACTTTTAATTTATTATGCGCCCAAACAATTGATTCGATCAGCTCTTGCCAGTAGCCGCGTCCGCTGAAGAGGAACATTAAACTAAAGGCAAAAATGAAGTGACCGGCTAGGAACATTATGCCGTAAGCCGACAGTGCCGAGCCGTAGGAAGTGATTACTTGAGAAGCTTGAGCCCACAAGAAATCACGCAGCCAACCATTGATGGTAATGGCACTTTGGGCAAAGTTGCCATACGTGATGTGAGACACACTACCATCGGGTGCTACTGTTCCCCAGACATCAGATTGCATCTTCCAGCTAAAGTGGAAAATCACAACTGAAATACTGTTGTACATCCAGAACAAACCTAGGAACACGTGATCCCAACCAGACACCTGGCAGGTACCGCCACGACCTGGACCATCGCAGGGGAAGCGAAAGCCAATGTTGGATTTGTCTGGAACCAGGCGAGAACTGCGGGCATAAAGTAAGCCTTTAAGCAGAATCAACGCCGTGACATGGATGGTGAAGGCATGGATATGGTGAACCATAAAGTCCGCCGTACCCAGTTCAATTGGCATCATCGCCACTTTCCCGCCGACAGCAACAATACCGCCGCCGAAGGCATAGCTCACAGGTTCTAGGGCATTGGGAGCTGTGCCTCCCGGAGCCGAAAAATGCAGGTTCTGAATCCACTGAGCAAACACTGGCTGTAGTTTAATCGCCGTATCCGAGAACATGTCTTGGGGGCGACCCAGAGCTCGCATCGTGTCGTTGTGGATGTACAGACCAAAGCTGTGGAAACCTAACCAGATGCAAACCCAGTTTAGGTGAGAGATAATTGCATCTCGGTGACGGATTACCCGGTCTAGCAAGTTGTCAACATTCTTTGCCGGGTCGTAGTCCCGCACCATGAAAATTGCACCGTGGGCAGCACCTCCCACAATACAGAATGCCCCAATCCACATGTGATGGGTAAACAGGGATAGCTGCGTGCCATAGTCTGTAGCAATGTACGGATACGGAGGCATCGCGTACATGTGGTGCGCCACAATAATGGTGAGAGAACCAAGCATAGCAAGGTTAATTGCCAGCTGGGCATGCCAAGAAGTTGTCAGGATTTCATAGAGACCTTTGTGTCCTTCACCAGTGAAGGGACCTTTATGAGCCTCTAGAATTTCCTTCATGCTGTGACCAATACCGAAGGTGTTTCGGTACATGTGACCAGCGACGATGAACAGAACTGCCAGAGCCAAGTGATGGTGAGCAGTATCTGACAACCACAAGCCGCCGGTTACTGGGTTCAAACCGCCTTTGAAGGTTAGGAAGTCAGCATAGACGCCCCAGTTCAAGGTGAAGAATGGTGTCAACCCTTGGGCAAAACTAGGATATAGCTCTGCCATCAAGTCCTTGTTGAACAAAAACTCGTGGGGCAAAGGTATATCGCTAGGTGCTACTCCAGCATCCAACAACTTGTTGATTGGCAGAGACACGTGAATCTGGTGACCAGCCCAACTCAGACAGCCACAGCCTAGCAAAACTGACAAGTGGTGGTTCATCATCGACTCTGCATTCTGGAACCATTCCAGTTTGGGAGCCTTTTTGTGATAATGGAACCAGCCAGCAAACAGCATCAGTGCTGCCATTACTAGACCGCCAATTGCTGTGCAGTAAAGCTGGTAGGAATTGGTAATCCCAGAAGCACGCCACAGCTGGAAAAATCCAGAGGTTATCTGGATGCCGTGGAAGCCGCCACCGACATCCCCATTCAAAATACCTTGACCAACAACTGGCCAAACAACTTGAGCACTAGGCTTAATGTTTATCGGATCGCTTAGCCAAGCCTCATAGTTTGAGAACTTAGCGCCATGAAAATACATGCCGCTTAGCCAGACAAAAACGACGGCTAAGTGACCGAAGTGAGCACTGAATATTTTACGAGAGACATCTTGGAGGTCACTCGTGTGACTATCGAAATCGTGAGCGTTAGCGTGAAGGTTCCAAATCCAAGTTGTGGTTTTTGGACCTCTAGCAAGGGTCTTGTCAAAGTGACCTGGCTTGCCCCACTTCTCAAAAGAAGTTGGTACCGGATCCTTATCGACCCTTGGTCCTCGCTCAGGAGGGCTAATTGTCATCTAGGAATCTCCTCTCTAGACAAGGAAGGAATGAGCAATACCCCCAGGGGAGTTTGATTTTATCAATCAGGAAATCTCGCTCAATAAGGGCTTTCCTTGGGAAAGAGAAACGAGATCTCCGTTTTTAATTTAGGTCCAAGGGGATACCTTCTGTAGTTGATGATATGCCTTTCTTATGAACATCTTCGGAGGCAATTCACAAAAATTAAAATTTAAGAAAACCTAGCTCTATCCTGACTTTCAAAGCAAAAGCGTCAATAAAAAGTCAAGATCAGTTTACCTAAACGTTACAAACTGCAATAGTGAAACATGTCTTGAGACCTGATTTGGGACTCTTCAGGATTAGGATAGCTTTAGTTAAGATGGAAGACCGGTGGCAAAAGGAGATGGCGTGTTGGGTAAAAATCGCCGGTGGGCAACTCTAAGAGTACTTTTTTCATTCCTGATCACAGTGTTTCTTAGCTGGACTCTAGTGAGCTGTCAGGATCGCATCGAGTCTGACAATTTGCAAGTATCGGAGACTAAAGTCAGGTCTGAAACTGGGCTATCAGGGCAACTTGTTGAGGTTGCGCCGCCCCCAACCATTCAGAAACTGAATCGGAGTTTGGATATTTATCAGCCTCAAGTCAAGCTCATAAGTCCTAGCACTGATGAAATTATTCGAGATACCACAGTAGATGTACAATTCCAAGTTCAGGATTTGCCAATCTTTCAAGATTCAGAGCTAGGACTTGGTTCTCATCTTGAGGTGATTCTTGACAATCGACCCTACACCAGGGTTTATGACTGGGAACAGCCTTTAATTTTGAAGGATCTAGAACCAGGAACTCACACGCTGAGGGTTTTTGCTTGCCGCCCTTGGTATGAGAGCTTCAAGAATGAAGGAGCCTATGCCCAGACTACATTTCACGTCTTTACTAAGAGTGCTGATAATAATCCAGATTCAACCTTGCCATTGCTGACTTACAACAGTCCTGTTGGCAGTTATGGATCTCAGCCAATTTTGCTCGATTTCTACCTTACTAATGCTCCACTTCACCTAATTGCCACTGAAAGCCCTGATGACGAAATTGCTGATTGGCGAATTCGTGTCACAGTTAACGGTGAAAGTTTCATTCTTGATCGCTGGCAGTCGGTTTATCTCAAAGGTTTCAAATCTGGCAAAAACTGGGTTCAGTTGGAGTTTATAGATGATCAGGGAAACCCTGTTAATAATGTCTTCAATAACACCGTGCGACTAATTAACTATGAAGCTAATGGTAAAGATGCGCTTTCTAGGCTTGTGCGCGGTGAACTAACTTTTGAGAGAGTTCGTAGCATCGTAGAACCTAATTACCAGGCAGAGCCCAAAGCAACACCTATACCTGTCGTGCCTCCTGAGCCGGAGGAAATTCTAACTCCTGAACCAGAGGAAACTTTAACTCCTGAGCCAGAGGAAATTTTAACTCCTGAGCCAGAGGAAATTTTAACTCCTGAACCAGAGGAAATTTTAACTCCTGAGCCGGAGGAAATTCTAACTCCTGAGCCGGAAGAAATTCTAACTCCTGAACCAGAGTTGCCAGCAGAGGAAGAAAACTCGGCTGCTGAATCAGCAATTCCTAGCGAATCATCTGTGCCGTCTGAGGAGTCGACGAATGGAGTGCAATCAGCTCTAACTGAACCATTACCAGCTGAAAAACCAGAATCGGGGAATATCTTTACTCGCTTCTTTACTCGCTTCCGACTCCCATTCCTCCAGTCTGATGCTCCTGCTTCCTCACCAGAAGCCTCTGAGGAAGTGCAGGCTCCCTCCTTAGAACCAAGTTTGGTGCCGGAACCATCTGAGCCGCCAACAGAAATCGCTCCGGTATTAGAGAAATCAACTACCCAAAGCGAAGCACCAGTTTCTGTAGAAGAGCCTCTAGAAACAGCACAGGAAACTACTCCTCCAGAATCGACTTTGCTGCCAGAGCCATCTGAGTTGCCAGCATTGGAGCAATCAACTCCTCCAAGCCCTGCAGCAGTTTCTGTAGAGGAGCCTCTAGAGCCAGCACAGGAAACTACTCCTCCAGAATCGACTTTGCTGCCAGAGCCATCTGAGTTGCCAGCATTGGAGGAATTAACGCCTCCAAGCCCTGCAGCAGTTTCTGTAGAAGAGCCTCTAGAGCCAGCACAGGAAACTACTCCTTCAGAATCGACTTTGCTGCCAGAGCCATCTGAGTTGCCAGCATTGGAGCAATCAACTCCTCCAAGCCCTGCAGCAGTTTCTGTAGAAGAGCCTCTAGAAACAGCACAGGAAACTACTCCTCCAGAATCGACTTTGCTGCCAGAGCCATCTGAGTTGCCAGCATTGGAGCAATCAACTCCTCCAAGCCCTGCAGCAGTTTCTGTAGAAGAGCCTCTAGAGCCAGCACAGGAAACTACTCCTCCAGAATCGACTTTGCTGCCAGAGCCATCTGAGTTGCCAGCATTGGAGCAATCAACTCCTCCAAGCCCTGCACCAAATCCCCTTGGCTAAGAAACCTCGGATGGGGCAGCCATTACCTGCAAGACTCTCTCAAGATCATTCAAGTTACCGACAATCCGGCGAACAGGTTCCGGCCAGACTCTAAGTAGCGTTGGTGTAGCCGAGATTTGATTAGCCTCTGCTTGCTCTGGGTGCTTGAAAACATCAATTACTTTTAGAGTGTAAGGATAACTAAGAGAATGCTCTAACAATTGGTGCAAGCTCTTGAGAGTATGTTCTGTAGTCGCATTGTTGCCAGAAACAAATAAACGTAGTACGTAGCCATGGGCACGTCTTAGCTGTGAGGTTTCGTCTATTCTTTCAGAGTCTATAGCTGTTTGCTCCTGAGTAGCTGAACCTTTAAGCAAATCAGGTTCAGTATAATCACATTGATCAGCATCTTGTTTAGCAAAGTCTTCGATCTTACCGTAAGGTTCCACCTCAGAGGTAAAATTCTCCTCAGTCTTTTGCTGCTGGCTATTGCCGTTGTCTAAATTGTAATTTTCTGGTTTAGGAGGAGAAGTTCTCGAAGAGGATGGCAGAAATACCTGCTCACTCTCTATTAGTTGCTTTGCAACAGCTTCTTTATTGTTAAAGTTGCTCTTAGCATCAACTTCCTCTGTGGGTCTTTGTTGCTCATGTGCATAGCTGTTGGTCTCACCTAAAGACATCCTTTTGCCCTGAATATCTTGGAGGTGATCATAGGAACTAGAGCTTAGCCCTTCCAGAAAAGTAGGACGAAATAACCCCTGCTGGCGCTCTAAGCACACAATTAAGTCATGGTCTTCCCAGAGTGGAGAAAACTGGTGGCGATAAGTCTCCAGCACGGTTGGATCACAAGCATCCTCTTGCCATGGAGCTACTTGCCAGACTAAGTTACTAGTGCCAAAGACAGAATTTAGCAGTGCTTGATGATGTTGCACTGGTCGATAAATTTCTGCTGAAGTTTGCAACTGCTTGGTTCTAGGGTCGAGCCATTGGTCAATCGTAGCAGTATACCCAGGCACTAAAAAATGAGGAGGTTCCGGTAAACCAAAAATTTCTTGTAGAGCAACACACAAATGCAGGTGCCATTGCCCCCGCTTGCTAGGGTCGATCGCATAAATTAAATCTCCCCCTGGCGTAAAAATAGCAATGCCTTTAAACATCTGGGGGAGGAGTAGTTTGTCTGATTTCAAGGGCAATCTTCATAGATAGGAGCTTTAAAAGTGACATCTCCCACCCCGAATCATAGATTACGGTGTGGGCTTCTGGCTCCGCAAGGATTCCAGAACTTCCTTCGTGGTACTCCCTCTTTCCCACTACGGCGTTTTATAGTGAGGAACATGCCCAGCCCCACTTGAATAGCATTAGTACTACTCGCCTACGTTCGGAGAAGATTTTACTTACAGGAGGCAATTTCCCTGTAAAACGCTATATCTTCAGTTGTCTAGGTACTACGTGTAGCCAGCATTTTAGGCTTTGCTACTTGAGATAAGTATACCAGAACAGAGGACGATTGATGTGGCTGCGCCACTCACACAGGCAATTCATGAGGGGCTGTCGCACCGAATTCATTTCGGTGCGTTTAAACGCCCCGTCCCACGCTGACCCTCCGGGTACAGACGTGGGGCTTCTTGCAGGACTTGCTAAAGCTTTGGTTATAAAGCAACTCGGGAAATGAACTACCCCATCTCATAGGAGTATGGGGACTTTCGCTAATTGACGTTAAAACTCCCATTGATATTAACGCTCTAATGCAATGGCTGCGAGTCTTTGAGAAGCCCACACTCTGATCATACAATTTGAGACTCCCCTTTTTCTAAAAGAGGGATTCTATGGAAGTTTCATCCCATATATCCAGTTTTATCGGGTTACCACCGCACCCGAGGATTGCCCTTATGGGCGTCGGGTCATCTCCTTTTAGGCACTGTTAATTCAGTGCTGGGGGTTTCAAACAGATTTAACTGTCTGGGTTCCGCCTAGTCCAGGCGTACCTTGAAAAAATTGTTACCAAATGAATTACAAACAAGTAACTCCGACTTCACAGCCGCAAGCTATTCATATTATGACACGGCCAATGAATTGAACCTGTCGGATTTCTTTTGTGATAGACCTCAGAGTCACTTCCGATCCAAAAACGCTAAGTAGTCGGACATAAATTTTGGTAGCTGTATGAGGTACATTCTCGGAAGCAATTGTGCTAACAACGACCACGCAGCATCTGGGCCATTTCATTTTGTGAAGGGGACAATTCCATCGCAGTTTCTTCTGTAATGCGTCCTTCCTGATAGAGGTTAAAGAGAGATTGATTCATGGTAACCATGCCGTCATAGGCACCATCAACCATCAGCTGTGTCATTTCTTCGTATTTCCCATCCCGAATGTAATCTTTCATGGTTTCGGTATTAACCAGAATGTCATGAAAAGCAGCGCGTTTGCCATCGGTTGTGCGACTCAAACCCTGGGAAATCACAGCAACCACAGATTCCGCCAGCGCCACCCGCGTTGATTGTTGCTCCTCTGCACTGTAAAGATTGAGAATACGCTCAATTGTCTTGACAGCGCTGTTCGTGTGCAAGGTTCCCATAACTAAGTGACCAGTCTGAGCTGCCTTCAAGGCAGTATTGACTGTTTCTTTATCCCGCATTTCTCCAACCAAGATTAAATCCGGATCTTCCCGCAAAGCAGCCTTAAGAGCATTATCAAATTTCAAGGTATGGATTCCCACTTCCCGCTGCTTGATAAGTGATTTGCGGCTTTGATGAATAAATTCAATTGGGTCTTCAATTGTGATAATGTGCTTACGATGCTCTTTGTTAATGTAATCCACCATTGCTGCCAGAGTGGTGGATTTACCCGAACCAGTTGGACCAGTTACCAAAACTAAACCTTTGTGTACATCAGAGATATCCTTAAAGACTTTCGGCAGCCGCAGTTCGTCTATGGTCATAATTTTCAATGGAATTAAGCGCATGACCAACGCTGCTCCCTTAAGGGTGTTAAATATGTTGATCCGCACGCGGGCAAAATCATACTGAGTTGCCCCGTCAAATTCTAGATATTCTTGAAATCTCTTAATTTCTGCGTCGCTCAAAATTTCCCGCAGCCAACTCATAAAAGTTGTTTGATCTGTCTCTGGATAGTCAGTCAATTTCATTTCACCGCGATTACGCAAGCGAGGAACCTCTCCAACACCAAGATGAACATCAGAACATCCCTGCTCATAAGCCTGGTAGATAATCTGATACAAAGTTGGCTGAGCAGGTGTAAAGTCTACACTGCTCTTAGTGTTTGGGGACTGAGACTTTGAGGCTTTAGTAGTAGCTGAACCTGTTGATGAGTGTTCAATTGCTGGAGTTGAGACAGAACGTTGCTTGGCAGTTAAACCTGACTGATTGCTGGTTTGAGGTACTGATGGCATTGATGAATGCGTTCTTTGAGTCGCTCTGGTAGATGCTTCGAGAGGTTTACTACTCCTGGGTGGTGGTGGTGGGATGCGGGGTGGTGGTGGCGGTTGAATCGGCGATTGCGGTAAATCTGTCATACTGTTCACTCACAATTTGGCAACAGGAGGTGGCAATAAGAACCACTCTTTAGAGTGTTCCCAAATCTGAGGAGTGAATTACCACGTACCCACCAACACACCGATGTTGAAATGCTCGACGGGATAGAAGGCTAATTTTTTAAGTATTTTTACTTATAGATTTTAAAAGTATAACCAAGTTATGATGACTGGAATTTTAGATATGTAAGCCCTCCCCGAAATAGGGCTTATCTCGATTAGACATCTCCAGAAACCTGGATTTGGGAACAGTAGTATAAGGGTTCTAGCATAATTATTGGAGATGTCTATTGCTTATCGTTTCCATAGACTTAATTTAGTATTTGTTACATCAAGCGCATGCTTCTTCCCAAGGAATGTCGCGTTTAGATTTTTTAAGCAACCCCAGTCAGAGTTACTCTGGTCAAAGTCGATAGCAGGTTCTACTGCTATTACAAGATTTGTCCAAATTTAGTAGCAGATCAGAATCTTTGCTTAATAAAGCTTCGTATTTATCTGCGATGGCATTCTATAAGTTTCTTTAATAGCTCAAATGCTTGGGGATCAAGGTAAAACTACATTTATTCAAGTTACATGGTTCTACTGAAACCAAAGATTTATGAAGTAATTCAGCTCAAGGTTTTAATAAAAATTAACACTTTCAACTAAATCCAATTTATGTATCAGATTTTGCAGTTTGAATTTACTGTTGGGGGCAAATCAGATTTAGAAAGCTAGTAAGTGTAAATTTTTTTGAAGATACGTTCATCTGACTCAATAATTTATTTATACTGACTTTCATCGCACTCAATCCTCAGAGATTAGTTCAAGGACTTTGCTGTAATCTTTTTTTAATAATGACAACAGGAGAAAAAATCATGGAATTGACAACACGGGAGAGCTTGACCAAGGCTTATTCACTAGTAATGGTCAGGAATTTTTTAATTTGGGCTTTTACTTTGATAGTTTGTTTACTAGTTGTAGGCTTTCCTTTAATCGTCTTGATGGCTACGATTGGTGGTCTTTTGACAATTACCCTACAAGCAGTTTTACCAATTAGTGCAGTTTTGCTGGTGGCAGGCAGTCTAATTGGAATCAATGTCTTAGCAGTATTGTTAAGTGCAGCAATATTAACCTTTAAGGGAGTTGATCCTAGGGAAGTACGTTGGTTGCACTGGTTGCATGGCGAACCTGACGCTTTGCATACTTCTGTTTACGCAGCTTGTCCGCTAACTTGCGATATTACCAGATAAGAGTTGGCTCATGCCCTCAAGTGATTGTCAGTCGAAGATTTAATAACTTTGACAAATTTCTAAAAGCAAATAAGATAAGAGAGTGATGCTGCCCGGTAAAAACCGGGTTTTTTTTATCACTAAATACAGATAAACAACCTTAATGACGGTATCTAAGTTTCCCATTTGCATCACTCTAGGAACTCGTCCTGAGGCGATTAAACTAGCACCAGTGATCCAAAAGTTCCGGGAATGTGAAATCTTTGAGACACGGGTAATTTTGACGGGGCAGCATCGCGAAATGGTCGAGCAAGTGATGCAGCTATTTGAAATCATGGCTAACCAAGATTTGGAAATTATGAAGCTCAAGCAAACGCTGACAGAGATTACCTGTCGCAGTTTGCAGGGCCTGGAAACTGTGTTTAGGGAAATTAAGCCCAAACTGGTAATTGTCCAAGGAGATACTAGTACAGCTTTTGCCGCTGCTTTAGCTGCTTTTTACCAAAGAATTCCGGTGGCTCATGTTGAAGCTGGATTGCGTACAGATAATTTGTTTAATCCTTACCCGGAAGAGGCAAATCGGCGTTTGATTTCCCAACTGGCGCAGCTGAACTTTGCGCCCACTTCCTTAGCGATGAAAAATCTACAGAATTCGGGGGTTGTTGGAGAAATTCACCTCACTGGGAACACAGTTATTGATGCCTTACTGACAGTGGCAAAGGGTCAACCGCAATGTCAAATCAGTGGCTTAGAGTGGGGAAAATACCGCACTCTATTGGCAACAGTTCACCGCCGGGAAAATTGGGGTGAACCTCTACAGCAGATTGCTCAGGGATTTATGCAGATAATAGACAAGTTTCCTGATACTGCCTTACTATTACCATTGCATCGTAATCCCACAGTGAGAGAACCACTACAAGCACTTTTGGGTGATCATCCCAGGATATTCTTGACAGAACCATTAAATTATGAGCAACTAGTAGGAGCGATCGCACGTTGTTATCTGCTACTGACGGATTCTGGAGGATTGCAGGAGGAAGCACCGAGTTTGGGTAAGCCTGTATTAGTGTTGCGGGAAACTACAGAAAGACCAGAAGCGGTTAATGCTGGTACTGCAAAGTTGGTGGGGACAAACCCAACTCAGATTGTGGCTGCAACTAGCCTGCTGTTGAGTGATGCAATTGCCTATAAGGCGATGGCAACTGCAATTAATCCCTTTGGAGATGGTAAAGCAGCTGAGAGAATTTTAGAGATTGTCAAGAATTATCTCAAAACCTAAGCACGGTTGCTCAACTTAACCTTTGAGCAAGTTCCTCAGCTTGTGTTGCTCTAGCTTTAGCTGCTATAGATTCTTCACTAGGAGTTAGAATCAACTCTCCTGATGCTGTCAGCCACCTTAACCACAAACGCTCAATATTTTCATAACTCCCTTGCCATCTGCCCAACCTTAACCCCAACTGAGGCGTACATTGTTGGTAAGGTCTGCCGAGGAGAAACAGGCGGATTGGATTGGGGTGGCAAGCTATGAAAGCTAGTCATAAGACTTCAAATTGTAGAAGTTGGCTTCAGGATTTCTACCAGAATTCTCAGCAAGTCTTCTAAATCAGCAGGAACACGATACAGATTAATATCTTGTACAATTTGCTGGGTTTGACGAGATAACACCCCGAATTGCCAGATGTTTCCCATTGAAACCGCACCATATAATCTTGAGTTATTAGATGGAAACCATTGATCAATGGCAATTAGCTCTACTCCCAGTTGAGTGAAACCCCTTTGCAAGTCAGCGTTTTTGGCTTCAATCACCAATAATTGATTCTCGGATTGTAAATAATAATCCAACGTTCCTTTAAGCTGGTCATTGACAGCCAAAGGATACTCTACCCTGACTTTTACATGAATGTAGTGAATTAGCTCCATAATCACAGGAGCAATCAGAAACTCCCTTCTAGCAATCTCACTATTAAGGCTAAGGTAGGGCAGACTCTCCTGAAAGCGATGTTTTAGTTCCTCGATCCGTTCCAACTTCCTCTCAGACTTTGGCAAAGTCAATAATTGCGCCTGGAACGAATAACCAAAATAGGAGAAAATGTCCTCTATATCGTAATTGAGCTTGAAATAGTCGGCAAAGGTATAAGACTGCTCTGGTTGGATGATGGAAACTCTTGACATGTTACCTATTCAACCTCAGTGCTCAAAAAATTGATAAGCTAGCGTGCATCTAAAGTGTATATTTTCTGATTGCATGAGATTCTTCAAATCTCCTCCCCCTCTCCCCCTCTTACTTATCTTTCCAAAATCCCATGCCCCCACTAATCCTTGCCTTAGACTTTGGTGGTACCAAACACACTGCCGCCATCACCTACCCTGGAGAGCGCAATTGGCAAGCCCACAAGCGTGCTTTCTCTCCTGCCAATGCTGACGCCAGCACTGACATCGAAATTATGACTTCTTTAGCAGAGGAATTGCTAGCAGGAAAGCAACCAGCTGCAATTGGTGTTAGTTTTGGTGGTCCTGTGGATTTCAAAACAGGCACAGTTTACCTCTCCCACCATGTTACTGCTTGGGAAAATATCCCCCTGCAACAACTACTAGAAATGGAATTCGGTGTTCCTGTCAGTGTTGACAATGATGCCAATGTTGCTGCCTTGGGTGAACATCGCTTCGGTATTGGTCAAGGGTACGAGAGCCTAATGTATATTACCGTTAGCACTGGCGTTGGTGGCGGCTTGATTCTCAATGGCAAACCTTGGCGCGGCGCTAATGGCATGGCTGGTGAAATTGGTCATACTGCCATTGATCCTAATGGTCCTTTGTGGTTTGGTAGGCGGGGTTGTGTTGAACGTCTGGCTTCTGGTCCTTTTATCGCTCAACAGGCTAGGGAATGGTTGCAAGCTAAGCCAGAACAAGGTCAAATTCTGCGTAATTTAGTTAATGGTAACTTAGAAGCTATTACAGCAGAGGTAGTTAGTCAAGCCGCAGCAGAGGGAGATGAACTCGCTCTTCAAGCCCTAGAAAAAGCGGCTTGGGCTTTAGGAGTTGGTATTGGTAATAGCGCTAATTTAATTAATCCACAACTGTTTATCCTCGGTGGTGGGGTTGCGAAAGCAGGGGAAATATTTTGGAGGATGTTACGTAAGTTTGCTCGTGAAACGGCGATGCCAGAAGTAGATTTTGAAATTGTTTATGCTGCTTTAGGTGATGATGCACCTTTATGGGGGGCTGTGGCTTTGGCAGAGAATTTAATTTAATTGGTAAATAGATATAGCGTTTCTCAAATTGATCAGGTACAGTCCCCAGGCTTTAGGGAATAGGGAACTCTTAACAGGGAACAGGTAAGAATATGAAGTGTATCTCACTAAGAAAGAAAACTGCTATAGTACGGAAACTGCTGACAACTTGATAATCTACTTGGAGATGATGAACTGTAATTTTAAAGTTCAGAGAAAAATTATTTCAATCTTCGCTATGATCAAACCAAAGCAAATCTAGTTCCAGGGATGAATATCATATTTGCCCCCGCTTATCAGCTTGCTCAAATGATTCGCCAGCGAGAGATTTCAGCAACAGAAGTACTCAAAGCTTATCTAGAACAAATTGCAAAACATAACCATAAACTAAATGCAATCGCAACTTTAGATCAAGTAGGTGCGCTCAAAAGAGCTAAAGAAGCTGATGACGCCTTAGCTAAAGGAGAAAGCTGGGGGGTGTTACATGGTGTGCCAATTACTATTAAAGATACTTTAGAAACTGCTGGGCTACTTACCACCAGTGGCTATGAACCTTTAAAAGATTACGTTCCTAAACAGGATGCCACAACTGTAGCTAGGTTGAGAGCAGCAGGAGCCATTATCTTTGCTAAGACTAATCCTTCAAGACTAGCAGGAGATTATCAAACCAATAATCCTATTTTCGGACAAACTAATAATCCTTGGAATTTAAACTGTACAGTTGGTGGTAGTAGTGGTGGTTCGGCAAGTGCGATCGCTACTGGTTTTTCTTGTTTAGATCTCGGTAGTGATGTTGGGGGTTCGATTCGACATCCAGCCCATTGCTGTGGTGTGTATGGGTTCATGCCTACGGCTCGTAGAGTTCCTACTACAGGGCATATTCCTGAATTGCCAGGAGAACCAAAGTATCTTCGCCATATGCTCAGAATTGGTCCTCTTGCCCGCTCTGTAGAAGATTTACAATTATGCTTTAATATTATTGCTGGTGCGGATTCAAAACAGCCAGAAATTCCACCTGTTCCTTTAGATCAACCAACAGGGAAAAAACTATCTGAGATTAGAATTGCCTGGACCTATGGATATGATTTTCTCCCTATAAATAAAGATACACGCTTGGCTATCCAAACCTTAGTTAACCGTTTGACTAATGCTGGTTGTTATTTGGAGGAATCTAATCCCACTAATTTTGATTGGGAGGAAGCTTTAGCTAATTATGGTGCTTGGTCTTTCCTAGAATTATTTGCCTCTAGTTCGGTAAAAGATCTTTTTCGAGGACTTCGAGTCGGCATGAAATCTGAATTTTTAGCTCGAACTCAAACTGCTTTTAAATCGGGAACTCCCCTAGCTAGAAAAGGTAATCTTGCCTTTCCTCCAAACTTAGCAAAATACAATGCTGTTTTAACCGAACGCGACTACCAAATAGCACAGATGGATAGTTTTTTAGAGCGATGGGATGCTTGGATTTGTCCGGTGTCCATAACTCCTGCTTTTCCTCATTGCTCTTTCGGTGAGCCGATTAAAGTTGATGGGGTAAAATTTCCCTATATTTTGGCTTGTGGCGGTTACACTATGCCTCTAAATTTAACGGGTAACCCTGTGGTTGTAATTCCCATCGGACAAAGTAAAGAAGGATTACCAATTGGAGTACAGGTTGTTGGGAAAAGATGGAAAGATTTAGAATTACTCGCGATCGCAACTGAAGTTAGTAAAGTGATTGGCGACTTTCAACATCCAGCTGATTACCAACCTTAACTAAAATTTTTTATGCTTCCTCACAACCCATCAGAATTTTTTGATAAATCCCTGTGCATCAACTGTCCACAAATAACTTTAACGCAAAATTCATCAGATTCCCCGACAATTTATCAAGGTTCAGGGTCAATTAGTCGTAATGAGCAAGGAAAGTTAGAGCTTAAATTATATTTAGGTGTTGATGATCAAAGATTATTATTAAAAAATTTTATTGAAGAATTTAATGAAAACTATGTTGGAAAATTTATACCAGAAAACAGATATTTCTGTCTTAGTGCTACTGATGAGCATGATAGAGAATGGAAAAGCACCATGCTTCTGCCAAGATATACAACAAATTCAAATAATCAAGGAATAGTAATAGCCCAGTTAAATGAAATCTCTCACACAGCTGACATCTCATCTAATCAATCTGATCAACAAGCTTCTCTATACTTATATGTGAGTAAAATTATTGAATTTCCCTTTAACATTAACAGGCTATGCTCAATAGTCTCTAAAGAAGAAATAGTACCATTTACTATAAATCATGTACTACATGCTGCAGTTTTTTCTGCTTGTGGTTACACGTTTTATATTATCAAGTACGAAAATAATGGCACGCTTATCGAAGTCTATTCTAATGGCAATGATTTACCAAAATTTATAGAAACTAGAGTTTGCGAAGCTTTACAATTTGTACTTGGTGATTTTCTATTATGGTCTGCGCTGGAACTTAATCAGAGAAATAAAAGAACTATACGTCTTAGATCTTTATTGGATAGAGAGAAAAAGACAATAGTAATGCCACCAATACGTTTTAATGCAGAATTTGGCAAGGAAGATGTCTGGAAACTTTATGAAAGGTATTTATCTCATATAATCAACCATCCAGAATCAAGGTTGCATCCTATATCTGCATGGATTAGATACGTTATGAACATGAGAATAAGCATCTTGGAAGCAGAAATGTTGGGAGTTTCCGTTGCTGTAGAAGATTTTCTAAAAATGGAGTCTTTTAAAGAAGTTTATATAGGTAATAATTCTAGTAATATTGAATCACAAGTCTCACTTGTTCATGATAAATTAAAGGAATTAGAGCTTGAAGATTCCTTTAAAAAAAGGTTATATGGATTTCTGAACAGCATAAAGTCAAATCCTGCAAGTGCTACAGATATATTGAAACACTTAACAGATAAGGGTTTAGTAGATGAAAAATTTGTAAAAGCTTGGAAAAAATGTCGTAATAAAACTGCTCATGGATATTCTATTAAGCCAGAGGAAGTTGAAAGCGAGATTAAGTTATGCAGACAGGTTTATGTCTTGTTTCATCACTTAATTTTCCTGATCATCGGCTATACAGGAAAGTACACAGATTATAGCGAGGAAGGTTGGATAGAAAAAGATTTTAATAAGCTGCTGGAGAGAGAAAACATAACTTAACTCAGCATGAAAACTGAAACTGACTTATATAGCCGTCGCCACTATGATTAGGACACTTCCTTGTTCCCTACTCCCTGCTCCCTGCTCCCTTTGAATCAAAATAGAATGTCCTAACTGATATGTCCGTTGCTATAGCCTTTTTATTTTAAAAACTAGTAAAAAAAGAAATAGGATTGACATCATACCAACCCTATATTACAAAAACCGATTTACCTAGTCAACCCCTAAGGCTCACCAATCATCGGTGCCATAGACAAAGCTGGGGCATCTTCCTGCGCCACCTCTGCTGGCTGCACCAAACTAGGTACCGATGCCCGTAATCGCGCAGTCAACTCAACTGTCGTCGAGTCGTAAATCTGAGTCAAAATCTTAGGATAAAAGCCAATACCGATAATTGGAACCAGCAGACAGGCAATAATAAATACCTCTCGTGGTTCAGCATCAATTAAGGCTTGGTGAGCAACCAATTCTTTGTTTTCCTCACCATAGAAAATTTCCCGAAGATTAGACAGCAGATAAATTGGAGTCAGAATCACCCCAACCGCTGCCAGAAATACCACAATTACTTTGAAAGTAGAGGTGTAGGCATCACTAGTAGCAAAACCGACAAACACCATTACCTCTGCTACAAATCCGCTCATTCCTGGCAGAGCCAAAGACGCCATCGAACAGGTAGTCCACATTGCGAAAATCTTCGGCATTTTTTTACCCACACCACCCATTTCATCCAGCATCAGAGTATGGGTACGGTCATAGGTTGCTCCCACTAGGAAGAAGAGACTAGCTCCAATCAAACCGTGGGAAACCATTTGCAATACAGCACCACTCAAGCCCAAGTCAGTAAACGAACCAATACCAATCAACACAAATCCCATGTGGGAAATCGAAGAGTAGGCAATTTTTCGCTTGAGACTGCGTTGAGCAAAAGCAGTCAAGGCTGCATAAATAATATTTACAACCCCCAGAATCACCAATATTGGCGCAAAGTAGGCATGGGCATCAGGCAGCATACCAGCATTCATCCGAATCAGGGCATAACCACCCATTTTCAGCAGAATTCCAGCTAGCAACATATGCACAGGTGCCGTCGCTTCCCCATGAGCATCTGGTAACCAAGTATGCAGTGGAAAAATTGGCAGTTTGACACCGTAGGCAATCAGAAAACCTGCATAGAGCAAAAGTTGAAAGTTGAGGGCGTAGTCTTTAAAAGCCAGCGACTGCATGTCAAAGGTGATGGTATCACCGTAGAAAGCCATCGACAAAGCCGCCAACAAAATAAATAGTGAACCCCCAGCCGTATAAAGAATGAACTTGGTTGCTGCATACAGACGCTTTTTACCGCCCCAAATTGAAAGCAGTAAGTAAACCGGAACCAACTCCAATTCCCACACTAGAAAGAATAGCAGCATATCCTGAACAGCAAATACGGCAATTTGTCCGCCATACATTGCCAAAATCAGGAAGTAAAACAGCTTCGGCTTAAAAGTTACAGGCCAAGCCGCCAGAGTTGCCAGCGTCGTCATAAAGCCCGTTAAAATTACCAAGGGCATCGCTAAGCCGTCAACTCCTACCGACCAATTTAAGTCCAATTGGGGAACCCAGGAGTATTTTTCAACCAGTTGCAGTCCTGGCTTAGCAAAGTCATACTCAGTGACGAAGGCGTAAATAATTAGAGCAAAATCAATTAGCCCGATAATCAAGGCATACCATCGCTCCCACAGACCATTCTTTTCAGGCAAGAAAGGTATAAATAGTGAGGCGATAATCGGAAATAGAATAATCGTCGTTAACCAGGGAAAGTCTGTCATTTGTCAGTAATCAGTAGCATGTGTCAGTGCTGATTTGCCTTAGATATAAGGATTACCTCCAAAGGAGAAGGCAATCCTTTAAATCCTTAGCTAATACCAGAGAAAACCACAAAACCAAGCACCGCCCCAAAGATAATCAGGGCATAGAATTGAGCACGACCATTCTCTAGGTATTTGAGACCTTCACCACTCAACATTGTGAACAAGCCAGTCAGGTTGACAGCACCATCAACAACTCTGTAGTCAACTTCCATAACCTGCCTTGCCAAGCGGCGACTTCCGAAAACAAATAGTCGATTATAAATTTCATCGAAGTACCACTTGTTGAGGGATAATTCATATAGTGGCTGGATTTTCTTAGCGATCACTGTTGGGTCAATTTTACGAGCTAAGTACATCAGCGAAGCAACAGTAATCCCAATTAAACCAATACCAACAGAACTACCAGCCATGACTAGAAATTCATTCCAGTCAAAAGCTTCTGCTTCTGCTAGCACGGCGGTAACAGTTTCTGAGGCTGGATGGATGAATTCCTCAAAGTAGTTGTTAAATGGGGTTCCCACCAAACCAACTAATACTGAAGGCACCGCTAGCAAAAGCAACGGTAGCGTCATGCTCAGCGGTGACTCATGGGGAAACTCGCTATGACCACCATGCTCTTGATCATGAGCAGCCTCTGCTGGCAATTCTCTAACATCCATCGCACCAGGTCCAAAAGCTGGTACTGGTTGACCAGCTAAAGCTTTGAGTTGATGCCGGATATTAAGCACATTACCCCGAAACTCTCCCTCAAAGGTAGAGAAATACATCCGGAACATGTAAAAAGCAGTTAAGCCAGCAGTTAACCAGCCAATCGCCCACAGTGCTGGATTAGCAACAAAAGCGCTTCCTAAGATTTCGTCTTTAGACCAGAAACCAGCAAAGGGCGGAATCCCGCAAATTGCCAGAGTACCAATTAAAAACGTCAAAGCGGTAATGGGCATAAACTTGCGCAAGCCCCCCATTAACCGCATATCTTGAGCCAGAATTGGGTCATGACCAACCACTGCTTCCATGCCGTGAATTACAGAACCAGAACACAGGAAGAGCATCGCTTTGAAATAAGCGTGGGTCATCAAGTGAAATAATCCGGCACTATAAGCACCAAAGCCCATTGCCATCACCATGTAACCCAACTGAGACATGGTGGAATAAGCTAGACCTTTCTTAATGTCATTTTGTGTAACTGCAATGGTTGCCCCCAAGAAGGCAGTAAAGGCTCCTGTCCAAGCAATAACGCTCATTGCCAGAGGAATACCTTCAAATACTGGGTACATCCGCGCAATGAGAAATACCCCAGCTGCCACCATCGTTGCCGCGTGAATTAGAGCGGAGATTGGTGTAGGACCCTCCATAGCGTCAGGAAGCCAGACGTGCAGGGGAAATTGTGCTGATTTAGCTACTGGTCCTAAAAATACCAACACAGCAAACAGTGCTGCTAGAGCAGCGCTGAGATATCCTGATTCTACAAAGGCTTCTAGGCGGACACCCATCACCTCAAAATCAAAACTCCCAGTTGCCCAGTAAAGCCCCAGCATCCCCAACAGCAGACCAAAGTCACCGACGCGGTTGGTGACAAAAGCTTTTTGACAAGCATCTGCTGCTGCTTTACGGTCATACCAGAAACCAATCAGTAGGTAAGAACACATACCAACTAGTTCCCAGAAAATATAAACCTGCACGAGGTTGGGACTCAGTACCAAGCCCAACATTGAAGAGCTAAACAGACTCAAATATGCATAGAAGCGTACATAACCCTTGTCGTGAGCCATATAGCCGTCGGTGTAAATCATCACCAGAAAGGCTACTGTAGTCACGATTACCAGCATCAGTGCTGTGAGATGATCAATGGTGTAACCCATCGTCAAGTGGAAGTTTCCAGCAGCAGCCCACTCAATAGTGCGAGTAAAAACTTCGTGTCCCTGAATCTGACTCCAGAGCAAAGCAAACGAAAACGCCATCGCTGCCCCCAGTACGGAGACAATAAATACAGCATTCAACTGCCGCAGACGGTTAGTTGCTTTGTTATATGAGATCAGCCCTAGACCAACTAGCATTGCAGCAGTCAAGGGCAATACTGGAATCAGCCAGGCATATTGATAAAGCGGTTCCATTACTAATGCCTACTTTTTATGTCGTTACTATTTTGGCAAACCGTCAACAACTGTGACATGTACCTAAGTCAAAGAAAAAGTTAACTCACAGCGACTAGAAGCGCCAGTATCAAGACTTACATACCACAACAAGAAAAACCATCGGTCAATAGAGATACCGATGGTCGAGTATGCTCAGGAGTGGGCAGACGGGGTTTTAGGGAATCCAATCAGAGTTGATAACTTTTTATCCTGTTTTTAGAATCTGCTAAAGCTCCCTCACTCTCACTCGTGGTTATTTTCTGTTTAGCGAATCCTTGCGGAGCCAGAAGCCCACACCGTAATCTATGATTCGGTGTGGGAGATGTCACTCAAGACAGGAAGTTGATCCCCCCCTCTCCCCCTCTCCCCATCCCCCCATCTCCCCCTCTCCCCGAGCCATCCCCCCATCTCCCCCTCTCCACTCCAGGGAGCAATTCAGTGAACCGCCTTCTCCAAGCTAGTGGGGCTAGCGCCTTTGCCAAACAAATGAGCAGAATTGGGTAGCAAATTGACGATCATTTTTTCCAGCGCCATATACAAATCATCTCGCCCTTTAAATCCCTCTAGCCTTTGAACTACCTTACCTTGATCAAATAAAAGCAGTGTGGGCAGGGACTTGAGTTGATAGGCATTAGCAAGCTTCAAATTTTCATCAGCATTAACTCGAACTAATTTAACTTGACCACTCCATTGGGGTTGAAATTCTCGCAGTATTGGTTGTATGATTCGGCACAGCCCGCACCATGGGGCTGAAAAATTCACTAGAACTGGCGCAGAAGATTCTAAAACCTCTTGTGAAAAATTCTGTTCGTTAACAGGCGAGAGCATGATTGGGCAAGACATATAGGCTTTTTAAATCGCTTGGGATCATGCTACATCTAATCTTGATACTCTGAGCAATAGAAAGCCAATTTTTACCAATTAACATTTGCCGTCGCTTGCATCAGCAGCGGATGTGCCCACCACAGTAGCAAGATAAAACCGATAACTCCCAAGTAAGCTGGACAGACAAACTCTTCCCATTTCAGGCTCTGGCGTCCCTGTAAAATTGCCAAGAAGGGGATGACAGAGGTTCGAGACTTAAGAGTCTCAAAGGCTTCGCCATGCCTTGCTAAGAGCCTTCTATCTCCATGCCAGACAGCAAAGAGGTGATGGAGTACTAACCCCACTGAGGTCAGTAGGGTAAAGGTTGTGCCAATCCAGAGGGTGTGAGCAATGCACCAGAGGAATTGTCCCACCATTTGAGGATGCCTAGTGATGCGCATGACCCCAGTTTCAAACAAATGAACTTCCGGCTTAGCAATGGCAGCTACTTCTAACAAGTTGAAAGTAGCAGGATAAAGAAAAAGAAAAGAAATTGCCGACACTCCCCAGACAAGTGATGGTATTCCTGGAATTCCCTGTACCTGCCACAGCTGTAAGCCGTCGTAGCGATGATTGAAAAAGTAAATTATTAATACAACTGCTAGTGGCAGACTCACTAGCGCAAACAAAACGCGGTAAAGCCTTGATCCAATAAGTTTTTCACCCCAAGGTCGTAGGGCAGCTAAACCACTGTGAGCGGAGGCAAATCCCAAGAGCAATCCTAGCATCACCAAGTGGCTAGAACTAAGCCAACTAGAGAAGTTCATAGTAATTGATATAAATTCGGAAACATATCATCCTAGCAAAAATTTGAAGAGGGACTTAATCCCGTGTTGTGTTACTGTCAATGTCAGCAGAGGCTTACACATTCATGAGGGGCAATCTAAGGTTTGAGTCAAACCCCATTACCGGAATCGTTAGTTGCCTTGGTTCCAAATCCTTTTGAGGTTTAGCAGTATGTCTGACCTTCCTTTTACCCTTGACCAACTCCGAATTCTTAAAGCAATTGCTACTGAGGGGAGTTTCAAGCGCGCTGCCGATAGCCTTTATGTTTCGCAGCCGGCTGTCAGCCTACAAGTCCAAAACTTAGAGCGACAGTTAGATGTGCCGTTATTTGATCGAGGTGGACGCCGTGCCCAACTGACAGAGGCAGGATACTTACTCCTGAGTTATGGAGAAAAAATTCTCTCCCTTTGTCAGGAAACTTGCCGCGCGCTTGAGGATTTACAAAGTCTCCAGGGCGGCACTCTGATTGTTGGGGCTTCTCAAACCACCGGTACTTATCTTTTGCCCCGCATGATTGGCATGTTCCGGCAACGTTACCCCGATGTTGCCGTACAATTGCAGGTTCACTCAACTCGCCGCACTTCTTGGAGTGTAGCCAATGGACAAGTAGATTTGGCAATTATTGGTGGTGAGGTTCCGGCAGAATTACAAGAAACATTGGAAATTATACCCTATGCAGAAGATGAACTAGCTCTGATTTTGCCAGCCTTTCACCCACTCTCCAAAGTTGAGACAATTCACAGAGAAGACTTATACAAGTTGCAATTCATTGCCCTAGATTCCCAATCCACAATCCGCAAAGTCATTGACCAAGTACTATCTCGTTGTGAAATTGACACTAGACGTCTGAAAATTGAGATGGAACTCAACTCGATTGAGGCAATTAAAAATGCTGTGCAGTCGGGGCTAGGAGCAGCATTTGTCTCAATTTCAGCCATTGAAAAAGAGTTACAAATGGGCATTCTGCACCGGGCAATAATAGAACAAGTGGTAGTTAAGAGGACCCTCTCGGTAATTGCCAACCCTAATCGCTACCGTTCCAAGGCAGCAGAAGCCTTCATCAAAGAAATTTTGCCGAGATTTGCTTCTCCAGGATGGCAACAGATAACAATGCATCCATCAAAAGCGAAAACTGAGACCATCAAAGCAGCTGCTAGTAATCCATTAGAAAGTTAAGGTTTTTTTGACCCAAAATAATGGTCTGCTGCCTCCGGGTGAGGGAAAAAAAGAGTGGGGGAAGGAGTAAGCAGACGCTCCAGACGCTCCAGACGCGGAGAATTGAAATTCCAACCAAAATTTCGCTCACCCGCTGCCTCCCCCTCGGTGGGTGAGTGTCAATAAATCTCTTCGGGATCAATGTCGAGTCTCAGATTCCGTTGAAGGTAGCCGAAGGAGTGCTAAGGAGCTAAGAGATTGAGCCTCAAAATCTCAAGAAAGTTAAAGTTAAGAGATAAAGCAACTACCCAGCGGGTGATTTTAGTATGATTAATGCTGCGATCTGCTTTCTCCAAGCTTTCGATGATCTGTAGACAATGAAAATTCACTGTACTCGTCCCGGCTGTTCCTACCCCCACAATGTCTTTGCTGATCTCGATAACAAAACCACTCTCCAGACGGTAGAACAGAAGTATTGCACTAGCTGCGGTATGCCGCTGATTTTGCGCGGTCGTTACATACCACTTAGATTACTCGGTCAGGGCGGTTTTGGAGCAGCATTTTTGGCAAAGGATCGTGATACACCAACTTGTCGTCAATGTGTCGTCAAACAGTTTCAGCCTACTGGTGACTTGACACCAAAACAGCTAGAAATAGCGCAAAACCTATTTAGACGGGAAGCAGAAGTTCTAGAGAGACTAGGCAGAAGTCACCCCCAAATTCCCGATTTGTTCGCTTTCTTTTCCTTAAGTACTCCCAGTCTACAACCAGGCAAAGAAGATGAGTTTTTCTACTTAGTGCAAGAATTTATTGATGGACAAGACTTGGAAGAGGAACTAAAGTCCAAAGGACAATTTTCTCAAGCGCAAGTCTTGGAAGTGCTACTGGAAATCCTCAAAGTACTCAAATTTGTTCATAGCCATGGTCAAATCCACCGCGATATTAAACCTTCTAATATCATGCGCCAGCGCCATGGGCGTTTGTATCTTTTAGATTTTGGGGCAGTCAAGGAGGTGACAGCAGCTGGGAGTGCCTCAGGGGGAAAGTCCACCAGAATTTACTCTGGAGTATTCGCGCCGCCAGAACAAATCAGAGGCTCTCAAGTTTATCCCTCAACTGACTTATATTCCCTGGCAGTAACTGCAATTACCTTACTCACAGGCCAAAATCCAGAAACACTTTACGACTCCTACAGCAACCAATGGCTATGGATAAATTATTCTCCAGTAAGTGACAATCTAGAAGCAGTCTTGAATCGAATGCTTTTGCCTGTTCCCGAGCAACGCTTTCAGTCTGCCCAGGAGGTGATAAATGCCCTCAACAGAGCAAAAGTACCACAAGTTAAGCCACAAACACCATCACTTTCAGCCCAGATACCACCACCTCAGGTGCAAAATCCTGTCCCAGCTGCAATCCCAGTCCCTCAACCTGTAAATCCTCCACCAGCGCCGATCAATCTTCAACCCAGGAAGCCTCGCTTTTCTTTGTTAGAAGTACTCAGTGGTGCGGCTTTCACTGGTTTTGAAGGTGCACTGCTATTTATTGCTTTGGGCAGCTTAGTTTCTTCAGTAGAGTTGGGCATCGGATTGTGGGGTATGATTATGGGGGGACTCATTTTTGCTGAGTTCCGCCGCATCATTGAAAAAATTGATTTAATATTAATTGCTGGGATAACTTTAGCTGCTGTAGCATTTCTTCCAGATCTGCGTGATTTTCCCCTAGAAAATATGATTATAGGGGATGTCATTATAACAGCAATTGTGTCAGGGGCAGGGGCGATCGCAACGGCAGCTCTTTTCAGGCTGATTTATCAGCTGCTATCCCGGTGGCTCTAAAAGCCTGCACTTATGTGGTGAGCATCACCGGTTCATGTACCAGAAAAACGAAACCAGAGTTCTTGTAGTTTCTTTAGTAGTCACCCTGTCTTTAGTTGCAGTTGGTGCGTGGTGGTTGCTTAGTCGTTTACGTCTCCAACTAAACCCTGCTCCTAAAACAGCAACATTAACTGCTACAACCACATTAACTACGATGACGGCTTCCAATCCGGAAGTTAAAGTGCGCCTCAGTGGAGGAGAAAAGGCGTTAATTGTCTCTATCGCCAACCTAGAAAAACAAGTGGCTGTCGAAGCAATCAAAGCTGGCGATTACCAAAAGGCTGTATCTAAACTTGAAGCAGCTCTCAAGCTTGATCGCAATGACCCAGAAATTCTGATCTATCTCAACAATGCTCGCATTGGAGAGCAAAAGTTCTACACCATTGCTGCTTCTGTCCCTATTGGTTCTGATGTTAATGCCGCAAAGGAAATGCTGCGCGGTGTTGCTCAAGCTCAAAATGAAATTAATAAAACTGGTGGGATTAAAGGTGTTCCCTTAAAAGTAATCATTGCCGACGACAACAATCACCCAGAGGTGGCTAAAAAAGTGGCGGTAAAATTGGTCAATAAATCAGAAGTATTGGGGGTTGTCGGTCATTATGCCAGCGATGTCACTATTGGAACCGCCGATATTTATCAATCTGGTGAACTAGTGGCAATTTCTCCAATCAGCACTTCTGTCAAACTTTCTGGTTTGAGTAACTATGTTTTTCGTACTGTTCCTAGTGATTACGTTGCTGCTAGAGCACTAGCTGATTATATGTTGCGAGGACTTAAGCAGCAAAAAGCAGCTGTTTTCTATAATTCCGAAAGTGGCTATAGCCGTTCCTTAAAGTCTGAGTTTGTAACTGCAGTTTCTCTGGGAGGAGGGCAAATCGTAAGTGAGTTTGATTTGTCCAATCCTAATTTTAGTGCAGCAGGCAGCTTAGCTCAGGCAATTAAGAGTGATGCTCAGGTACTTATGCTGGCTGCCAATGGTAGCACTCTCGATAAGGCACTGCAAGTGGTTAAGGTTAATCGCAAGCGACTAAGTATTCTTGGGGGAGATGCTGTCTATAAGCCTAAGACTTTACAGGTAGGAGCAGAGGAAGCTGAAGATATGGTGGTGGCGATTCCTTGGCATATTCTCGGAAGTCCTCGATCTGAGTTTACTAAAACTGCTAATCAACTTTGGGTAGGAGAGGTTAATTGGCGCAGTGCACTTTCCTATGATGCTGCCAAAGCCTTGATTAGTGCGATTGAAAAAAATCCTAGTCGCAGTGGTGTTCAGCAGGCACTTTCGGCGTCGAATTTTTATGTTAGTGGTGCCTCTGGTGTAATTCGGTTTTTGCCATCGGGCGATCGCAATCAAGGTGTACAACTAGTTAAGATTCAGTCCGGTTCTCGTACCAGTTTCAGTCATGAGTTTGTGCCAGTACCTTGAGGGGATATTTTTTTATTTGGAAAGGTGAACGAAATTTTGCGTGGGACTTGAATTCTCCGCGTCTCCGTGTCTGGAGCGTCTCCGTGTCTGGAGCGTCTCCGTGTCTGGAGCGTCTGGAGCGTCTGCTACTTATTTCCCCACGCCTTTTTTCGCTCACCCTATTTGGAAGTCCCTTATGCTGTTATTGATGCAGGTGTTACTTTTGCCAAAAAACGCGCAAATGAGCGAAAATAGTAATATTCGTAACTCAATTGAGGAAGTAAGCGGCATGAGTAAGCGAGTTTCAGTAGTACTGCAAAACAATGTAGCAGCAGATTTGGAACAGCTGGCGACAGATGAAAGGCGATCGCAAAGTCAGATGGGAGCTATTCTGATCGAGGAAGCATTAAAAGCAAGAAAGGAGTTACAGGAAATGGAAACTACCTCAGCAGTGCAAGAGGATAAGTAGCTTGAGCTACGGGTGAGCGAAAAATGCATAGTGGGGGAAGGAGTAGGCAGACGCTCCAGACGCTCCAGACGCGGAGAATTAAAATTCCAACCAAAATTTCGTTCACCCCTCTGCCCCCATGAGATTTGAGCAAGTAATATTAAGGTTTATTTGGCAAATAGCTGTGGACAGTTACCCACTGTTAGGATTGAAGTATATTATTAGTTTAATAAGCTAATGAGTGGATTAATCGTTGCTGTTGTTGATGGAACCAGAGCACGCTTTTTCTCTCTAGAGCAGGTTCAATTGCCTGAATATGAGTCAGGACCAAATTTAGTTGAGCGTGAAACTCTCTTCAATCGGGCAAAAGAACTCGCCGGCAAAGAACTTTGGGCTAGTGTAAAAACTGGTCGTAACCAAGGTAAAGGTTCTCAAGGTCATGCCTATGACGATCATCGTCAAAATCATCTCGGTGAGTTTGGAAGGCGCTTCGCTCAGATAATTGCTAATCAAATCGCTAAATTGGCTCAAACTGACCAAGCACAGCAATTAATCCTGGTTGCCGAACCCCAAATCTTAGGACTACTTCGGGAGGTTTTGGCTCCTTTACTACCTAGAAACCCACAACTCAAAAACTTACAAATTCAGGAATTGGCAAAGGATCTCAGTAAACTCAAACCCATGGAAATACACCAGAGTCTAGCTAATAAAGATCTTCTGCCAGCTCGAAGAAAATTATCAACTTAGTAGGTACTTATACACCTGATGGAAGAAAATAGTTTGAGCCAAGTCTTCCCACTAGGTCAACTTGCCTCAAACTATTTTCTTCCATCAGGTGTATAAGTACCTACTAAGTTGATAATTTTCTTCGAG
>JAAHGS010000049.1 GCA_010692645.1 Symploca sp. SIO2E9 | reverse complement strand
TAAGCTAGGTGGTTCTAAAACATTTAAATGCCCCAGCTGCCATCATGTGTACGACCGTGACTGGGGCGGCGCTCGAAATATTATGCTTCGAGCTTTGAGGGACGGCTCCTTTGCCTTGAACATAAATGCTCAAGGCATCGCAATCGCGTATGACTCTTTTTTCCAGAGTTGTCCAGCGTAAAACCGTCAGCTTGAATCGTGAAACAGTTAAATCCAGACTTTTAGCGATTAGCCCTCAGCTTATGCAGGTTTTGGAGTTGGTAGAACTGCAGATAGGTTGTTACACATTTAACTTGCATCTTTTAGATAGAGGGGGAGATATGGAGAAAATTTTATGGTTTTACTCAAAGGGTGGAAAGTGCAATGCCAGATGCACAGAAGCTTACAAATTGAGGTAAACTTATAATCTATCGAGGACAAAAACAAATTCTGACTGTTTTCTCAAAAGGTTTTTCGCATTTCCCAATGTCTGGATGAACAACTCCTCGCCCAACACGACCCCTGATCCTAGTTCCGAACCACCCCAGAGTCGGAATATTTTTCAGTTAAGATGGGTCAAACGCCCCTACATCATCGCCGTAGGCATCGCCGCACTTACCCTTGGTGCTTTAGGATACATCGGAACTAGAGTATTAATTTATCAACAACTCCCCCCTCTACTGGAAAAGGAAGTCGGCAAACTTTTAAACCGGGAAGTGCGTATAGGAGAAGTCAAAGGCTTTTCCCTCAATGGAATTGAATTGGGTTCATCTTCTATCCCAGCTACCCCAACCGATGCCGATAATATTTCTATAGAAACTATCAAAGTCGGTTTTAATCTCCTGCCCTTAATCTGGAAACGCTCCCTACCCCTTAACGTCACCTTAGTAGGGCTCAAGGCATACGCGGATCAAGATCAAACAGGGAAATGGCTTAACCTTGACCTAGAAATTCCAGAGGGAGAACCACCCCCAATTACTGTAGATACTAATATCCGCATCGACAAGGGTGAAATTGAGCTCCTCCCTCAAGGTCAAACTTCGCCCCTGGCTATCCAATTCGACAGTAAAATAAACTCTATTGTATTTGACGATAATCAGCCTCTAAAGTACGACCTAAGAGCAGCGATCGCTAATGGTAAGGTAAATATCAAGGGTCAGACTCTGCTAGAAACAGGTGAGAGTAAGCTGATTACGAGAGTAGAAAACTTGTCTTTAGCTCCACTGAGTACCTTAATCCCTAATTCTCCTATCAATCTCAATAGTGGTGGCTTAGATGCCAACTTAGATATCTCCCTGCCTTCATTCCAACAGATGCCATTGATTCTGGGTACACTGCGCTTACTCGACATTGAGGCACAAGCAGAAAATTTACTTGCTCCTGTTAAAGCTAAGGCACTGCTGCGTTTCCAAGGACAGAAGCTTTTAATTGAAGAAACTAAAGCTAGCTATGGCAATATTCAAACCTCACTCAGAGGTGTTGCTAATTGGGCAGAAGGTTTTAACTCGGCGATAAATCTCAAGGTCTTGAGCAAAGAGAATCCTGGTAAAACTGTGCCTGTCATCTCGCCAGTTGCAGTAGAGACAGACATGCAAGTCAAAGTGCAAATTAATGGTTCCCTCGCCGAGCCAGTAATGACGGGCACAATTAATAGCACCAAAGTTACCCGCATCGATAAATTAGAGTTAGCTCAGATTGGTGCTGGCTTTTCTGGTGATAAACGACAGTTTGCTCTGACAAATTTGTTGGTAAAGCCAGTTGCTGGTGGTCAAATTACAGGTTATGGTCGTCTAGATTTAGAAAATGCCACGACTACAGCTATACCCCTAAGCTTTGATTTTGATACCTCACTCCCAGTTAAAGCGATCGCAGCTCCTTACTATAGTCTCCCAGCAGAAATTACCCTCGACAAGATTACTGCCCAAACTACTATCCGAGGTACTCTCCAACAACCATCTGCTTTACTCAAATGGCAGATACCTAAGGCCTCAGTTTCTACTTTAGGTGCAGTTTCCGGTGCAGGGGAAGTTGTCCTCAATTCTTTTGATACCTTAGTGCTGCGCAACACTCAGCTGCAAATTGGTAAAGGTACTCTCACAGCACAAGGTAAGTTAGAAGCTGGTGTTGTAGAAGGCTTGGGCACAATTAATCAAATTCAGTTGGCATCCTTAGGAGTACCAGCGCCAATTACCTTAGATCAAGGAGAAATTAAATTAGCTGCTAAGCTCAATTCCTTAGAGCCAGAAACTATTGACGCCTCAGCAAAAATGCGGCTAGCTGTAGAAGGTGGAATTGTTAATGCTCAAGGTAAATTAAATTCTGGTAATTTAGCTATTGATGCGATCGCTTCCCAATTTCAACTGGCTAAATTGGGAATTCCTATAAATTCGCAAGTTGACGGAAAAGTCAAGTTATTAGGTAACATCAACAATCTAGACCTGCAAAATATACTGGCTCAGGCTGATTTACAAGCAGGTTTAGCTCAAGGCACAGTTAATATTATTGCTCAACTAGATAGTGGTCAGTGGCAAAGCGACATCACTGCTGCTGAGATTAACTCATCATCATTATTAAGAGAGTTAAAGGTTATAGATTTAGGCGATAATCTCCAAGCTTCCCTACCAGCTGTTAATGCTAAGTTAAATCTATCTGGTCCTGTTGAACCACTTATTAAGTCTAGTCCTGAAGCTATCGTCAAAGCTGATAAGGTATCAATACAAATGGGAGAACAAGCTCTCGATGCTAGGGGAGTGGTTCTACTCAGTAACGACAAGCGTAAAGATTTTCCCTGGGATGTCTCGACAGAACTAGACCTTAAAGCTCATTACGATTCCAAGAGCCTACCCTTGAGTTTCCTAATTAGTCAATTGGCCCAAACTCAGGAGTACCTTGAGGATATCAAGGTTACTGGAGAAGTTGATATTAATGGTCGTCTAGTGGGTAAAAATTTACTATCAGCACCCTTAGCACCAGGCAACTTGAACTTGAGTAGTAAGCTCAATCTAGAGGATTTTGCGATCAATAATATTGAGTTTGAGCCAGTGCTAGCAGGGAATTTCAATGTTGAGGCAGGGAAAGAGGTAGCACTTAATTTGCGTGGAGAAAAAGATGTCATTGCTGCTAAACTTGAACCCTGTCAAGGAGAAGCATTGCAGAGGAACATCGGCGAAAGAGGACAAGGACGTAGAGTAGATACACCTGCACCTAATTGCATTTTGCCCTACCTTCCTTTCTCTTTTGAACTGCGACAGGGAGCCGAAAGTGAAAATCCCATATTTGTTTCTGGTAAACGTCGAGGTGATATTCTCGATGTCTCAGTGCAAAACTTTGAGTTAGCCATGCTCAAGATTGCCCCTGCTGTTGAGTTTGGTATTCCAGAAGCAGTTAGTGGCGAAGTTACAGGGAATCTAGGCATAAATCTTTTTACCCTAGCCACTACCAGTAATAAGATCGAAATTATCCAGCCTGCCCTAGGCTATATTAAAGCCAAAAAGTTTGAGGGTAGCCTATCTTATGACAATGGTGTTGCTCAACTCAATTCAGCTTCTCTAGAACTAGGGCAGAGTCGATATGAGCTAGAAGCAGGTTTAGACCTTGATTCTAGTGAAGTTAATGGCAAGGTAACTATTGCTTCTGGCTATTTACAAGATCTGACAGCAATTTTAAGTCACTATAGTTTTCAAGCCCCAGCTAGGGACCAAGAGTATTTTGATGATGCAGGTGCTGCTGCTGTACAAACTAAACCAATTGGTTCTCCACAAAATTCCCTTGCCCAGCAACTGAACCTGTTATCGCAGATTCAAGCAACAATTCCAGAGCCAGCTGAAACCACACAGGTAATGGCACTACCAACACAGTTAAATCAGCTAAATCTTGAGGGTGCCTATACAGGGGAAATTACGGTGGCAGGCTCTTTAGCGGAACCTAAGATTGCATTTAATCTCAATGGTGAGAATTGGCAGTGGCGTCCTACTCAGGATCTAGTTACTACAGAAACTTCAGCTGAAGCTGGAATCGATACTAATCAGGTGATTTCTATAGATGAGGTTATTGCCCAGGGAAGTATCGCTCAAGGAATGATAAAATTAGAGCCAGTAACTGTTAATATGGGCGATACCCTCTTGTATTTTGCAGGAGAACTGTCCGAAGAACGGGAATCAGGGGCTTTCAAGGTAGAAAAGCTGCCCCTAGCTTTGGTGCGCAATTTTGTTGAAATACCTATTGATCTCCAAGGTAATCTCAATATAAGTGGTAACTTGGGTGGCTCTCTAAGTAATCCCGAGGTTAGAGAAGGAAAAATAGCTTTTGTTGATGGCAGCTTCAATTGTCAGTGGCCTGAGGCAACAGCTTCAGAGATGAAAGCAGGTGAGGATTTAGAAACACAGGTACAGCCAGATGATCATCACCAAATTGATTGTCAGTCTATAAAAGAAATTAAGGGTGAATTCAGCTATAGTGATGCTAGCCTGAAATTTCAAACTTCTGAGTCCTCTTCACCAAAAACTGAACCTTCCTCACCAAAAAATGAGCCCTCCTCACCAAAAACTGAGCCCTTACCAATACAAATAGAGGCAATAGTACCCTATCCCACTAAGCCAGGACAAAATGATCAATTAAGTTTATATTTAAAACTGGGTACTGAAGCTATTGCTCTGATTGAACCGTTTACCCAAGGACAAGTGAAGTGGGTTGAGGGAGAAGCTGAGGTAGAGTTAAATACTAATGGCACTCTAGATTTGGAAGCTGGAGTACCAGATACTTTAGTTAATGATTTAGTAGCTAATACCACTGGCTTGGTTACATTCGAAGATACCGTGTTCAAGAGTTCTGTGTATCCGGAACCACTGCACCTTGATGGTAAGATAGCTTTAAATAATCAACGTCTTGAGGTAGAAAACCTCGAAGGTGAGTTTTCCGAAAGTAAGTTTTCGGTAGCAGGAGTCTTACCACTATTCGAGCCTTTGAAAGTCGATGAGGCAGGTTCATCTAAACCTCTGAAAGTTTCTATGGAGCCAGGAAAACTGAATTTAGAGGGATTATATAAAGGTGAAGTTGATGCAAAAGTAGTAATTACTGGTGCGGCACTAAGCCCTGTAATTTCTGGCAAGGTTCGCTTGCAAAATGGTCGAGTGTTTGTTCCTAAAGGGAATAGTGACAATACTACTACTTTGTTAACTGCTACTGGGGATGGTAGCAGCAGTGCTGCCCCTAATTCAGATTTTGCCGTAATGCCGAGATTTGATAATTTCAGATTAGTTTTGGGCAAGAAATTCAGGATTAGTAACCAGCCTTTATATAAATTTCGCCTTGCTGGCGCTGTCACAGTCAATGGTCCGTTAGACAATTTACAGCCAGATGGGACAATTGAGTTAAAACGTGGTTCAGTAGATTTATTTAGCAGTCAGTTTTTCTTGAGTCGCTTTGATGAACACAAAATTGTGTTTTTACCGCAACAGGGATTATTTAATCCAAATCTAGATATCAAGATGGAGACAGTAGCCTCTTTACCTCCAAATAAACTGCGTCTGGAACCTACAGAGACTGAGATTCGCGAAGATGTGGTTACCCCTGCTAGAGCTGACAAAATTAACATTACCCTCAGTATTAAGGGAGAGGCTAGCCAACTGCTGGGAGTTACTCAAGGGGAATCAGACGACTGCAAAATAAAGCAAGAGACTGCATCATTCCTGCCTTTAAAGGGTAGTGCCAGTATTTTCATGCCCGAAGAATTACAGCGCCTCGAAAGCTGTATTTATCAAGCTATTAGCCAAACTGGCTCAGAGAGCCGACTTTTAGATGCACCAATTGTAACACTGACAAGTACTCCTGCAAGGAGCGAGGCTGAAATTTTGGCTTTGTTGGGAGAGGAATTTATTGCCACCGCCACAGATGCCATAACAGATTTAGAGCAAGGCGAGGAAACTAAACTCTTAGAATTTGCTGCCAGTCGATATATTATTAAACCTTTTGTACGTAATCTTGTTACTGATTTCACCAGCGGTATTAACCGTACAGTTAGGGAGGCGGGAAGAGAAGTTGGTTTAACAGATTTGCGGTTGTACCCAAGCTTGCAGGAAAGCCGTCAGAGCAACAACACTCCTGCTTTGAGCGTAGTTGTAGAAGGGAGCCGTCAGGTGGATGACGATTCTTTCGTCAACATCATCTACGACTCTGAGTTTAATGAATTTCAACTTAGGTATGAAACGCGGTTTTAGGTATGGTTCATGGTTCATGGTTCATGGTTCAACGGGTAACTGGCAACAATAAGTAATAAGTTGCTATTAACTTATTACTTATTACTTATTACTTATTACTTATTACTTCGATTCCCAATGGAGCTTGTGAATTCCTAAACTTCTTCAGCTGCTCGTTCAATCAAAGTCCGAGCAACACTTTGGATACCTGTATGTCGATAGTAATTAGTTGCTTTATCAAGGAATGCTGCCACAAAATCTAAACTGTCATCGGAAAACTCGATAAATCCACCGATGCTGTCGAAAATACTTTCTGGCGTTAAACCAACAGAACTTACTAAGTTATCCATCCAACCTTGAACTGCACCGAAGGTTTCACTAATAAAGCCAACTTTATCATCTCCCGGAATCGAGTCGCTAATGGCTCCGAAGACTGGATTTCCTTGCAAGCCACTTTCCCCGTCTTGCTCAAGGTTATCCTGTATTTTTTGTAGAAAGTCTGGACCAAGAGGAAGAAGACCATCAATACAAACTAAGCTAGCCATCCGCATCAGGGATGAACCTCTATAATTATCACTTAGGTCGCTGACAAATTCCCCTGGGTTGAGGATGGGAAGACCATTAAGTTTGCTGTAGGCTATTAATTCGGCTACGAGTTTTAAACACAAGTCAAAGGATTGTGTAGTATCGGCTTTGGGAGTTAGTTTATTCAAAAAGCCGAGTAAGCCAATTTTTTCACCAATTTTGTTAGCCATCGCCGCTGTACCCAAGGCAGAGTCAGCACTATCTACCGTTTTGTAATACCAAATGGCTCCCTGGTATCCATTACTGCGGTCATTGTAGAGTTCAATCATGCGATTGCGTATTTGCCCAATCGCATCGGCATCTGTTTCCCCGGTGACGGCTTCAATAGTATTGTCACAGCCCACAACGTTTTCCCACTCACCAGGCACCACAAAATCGAGGGCGTTGAGCATCTTCACGGTGAGGTTGTTAGCTGGCAGTTCATCAAGTAACTCAATTATTGATTCGCTCAAGGTGGAACCCCCTTTTGTGTTCACTGAGTTTCAGCTCTCAGTCTTACACAACTTTCTCTAGTTAAGAGTATGATCGTAATAATCAGTAATTTTGTTACTTTAAAGCCTGATCACTAAACTGTCATCAATATCTTCTATTTTTGCACAGCCACTCAAAGCCATCGCCACACCCAACTCATCCCGCAACAGTTCAAGTATATGCTGCGCTCCGACACTTCCCCCAACGGCTAAACCCCACAAAATCGGACGTCCTACCAAAACAGCTTTAGCTCCCAACGCCAAAGCTTTAAGCACATCAGTACCGCGCCTGATACCGCCATCAACGAGAACTTCTGCTTGGTCTCCCACTGCTGCTACAATCTCAGCTAAGGCTTCAATAGTTGCGATCGCTCCATCTAATTGTCTACCCCCATGATTAGACACAATCACTGCCTTTGCCCCAGATTCAACAGCTCGCAAGGCATCATCTCCCCGCAAAATTCCTTTCACTACCACTGGCAGTGTGGTTAAAGATTGCAACCATTCTAAATCTTTCCAGGTAAGCCCTGGGTCAAGTTGTTGGGCAAAATAAGTAAATAGCCCAGATTCTCCAGCTGTTTTAGGAATCTCCAAATCAGCCATAGTTGCTAAATTTGCCAGTTCCATCCCTGGCGGTAGGGTAAACTGATTACGGCTATCTCTTTCCCTACGTCCTAGTACTGGCGCATCAACTGTTAGACACAGTGCAGTAAAACCAGCTGCCTCAGCGCGCTCTATCAGGGTACGAGTAAGAGCACGCTCGCGATGTACATACAACTGAAACCAAAGTGGATGGGAAACTAATGATTTTTCTCCGATGCCTCCCTGGTTCCGGAAACTCTCCTGTTGGCAATTTTTCGAGGTTAAAGCAACTTCTTCTAAACTCTTAGTGGACATAGTACTCAATACCATTGCTGTCCCTAACTGAGCTGCTGCCTTAGCCGTTGCTAGTTCTCCTTCCGGATGAGCAAGGCACTGGAAAGCCATAGGAGCAATGAGGATCGGCATTGACAGGGATTGCCCAAGAATTTGTGTACTTAAATCTCTGTCGGAGACATCAACTAACATCCGGGGACGGAGTTTAAAATGTTCATAGGAAGTGCGGTTGTCCTTTAATGTGACTTCATCCCAAGCGCCACTGGCGTAATAGTCCAAGGCCATTTGAGATAGATGTTGAGGGGCTATTGATTCGTATTCAAAGAGATTAATTGGAGTTGTCAAAGTAATTGCCTTTATACTGACTATTTATATATCTTAAGAGAAAAATTCATGTTTTCTTCAAACTAAAGATATTAAATATTAACAGAATATAAGCGATTATAAATATTGAATAAAGATATCACAAAAGTCTTGTCATACCATCTATCACTTGATAGAGTTGCAAGCAGAACACGATTAATTATATCTAATTTTTTAATTAATCATGTATTAACCAGCAAAAATTTTTTATCCAATGATGTTCAAGTCAAAATTATCAATTTTCAATAAGCTGCAAACCTTAGCCTTTGCTGGTGCTGGAATTATCCTCATTCTAAAGTGAGGAAAAAAATAAGGTAGATAATGAGGATAATTCAAAGCCTCTATTCTGCAAGGATAAAGGTTTTCGAGATACCGTTAAAAATAAAATGAAAGCCATCTCCATACCCACCAGCAAGCACTTAAAAATACCCTCCTTTTGGCTCCTAGCCATCGCCGCCGGTTTAATCGCCATTCACCAGACTCTCACCTGGAGAGGTGAGAGTAATAGCTTAGCCGGCACTAGTATCCTATTTTGGATCGCTACCTCCTCAATGGTGTGGGATAAACGCCACAGTTTAAATCTAGAAAGTGGAGTTTTTTCTAGCTTTTTCGGAGCCTCAATCATCGTTTTAATACTCCTCAAAAGTTCCTTCCACTCAGCTCATGATATCTTCCTCAATGTCTCACCTTTGCTCTCTGCCTTTGCTGTTGCCTTACTTGCTTCTGGTTTTAAAGGATTAAAGCAATACTGGCAGGAATTAACCATACTAGCTTTTCTAACTCCACCCCCCTCATTACTGGCACATTTCATTAATTTGTCGTTACCGACAGCTAAATTTTCAGGTTTTCTACTTTGGTACTCAGGTTGGGAAGTATTTCGAGATGGAATTCTTCTTTATGTGCCTAATGGCGTTGTCGAAGTAGCTGCAGGCTGTTCTGGTACAGAAAATATGTCTCATTTATTAGGACTAGCAGTTATTTTTTTAATGATGTTTCCTAGCAATCGATTCCAAAAAATACTCGTTCCACTGGTTGCCATTGCCCTAGCTTTTTTCGTCAATGGTGTGCGAGTAGCAATCTTAGCAGTTTTATCCTCCTTTCCCACTGAGGAAGCATTTAATTACTGGCATGGAGGGGATGGTTCAGGTATATTTCCCATGATTACCGTAATCCTATTCGGCTTATTCTGCTGGGTGTTACTACAACAACAGCAAGCAAAAATTGAAGGGCAGGGAGAAACTTCACCGGAGACGGTTACAGGAATACACCAGGATGTGAGGAGTTTATATACACCAATCTCCCCATCATCGAAGATGTCTTCCAAAGCTCAGAGGATGATTGGAAACTTGAAAAAATGATACTATCCAAACGATTAAGAATTCCCTTTTTGACAATAACCTGTAGTGGAGTTCTCTTAGTTTTAGGAAAGTTAATAGTTGCTCCTAACTCCAATGAATATACAGCAAAACCCTTTGTTTTACCTTCCGAAGTACCTCTAACACAATGGCAGTCTTTGCCTAGTCAATCTCTGTTTACTCCGATTGTCTGGCAGCCCAACTTGATGACGAGTAGAAATTATCAATATCAACAAAAAGACTTGTCTCTCGATATCGAGATGCGTTATTTAGTTCCCACTAGTGGAAATGTCAAAACACTCCTACAAACATACACTGCCATTCCAGCTTCTACTGAGATACGACACCAAGAAGAAGTAGGCTTCTACTATTTGTTAGTTGATGAGCAACGAGCCTATCTGAGCAGCTGTATAAACCCGCGCGGCAAGACTACGGTTACACCTCAACAGTTTACTGAAAATGGCAATCGTCATGATTTACGGCTTAATCGTCTCCTACCTTGGTTAATGGGCGAGGTACAATTGCGAGACAGACGTTGTTTATGGACAAATTTGTCAATTCCTGTAGAAGATACTTCGCCTTCTGAGGCTTATCAAATTCTCGAGAAAGCTTGGTTTTCTTGGTATCAGTCGTGGCAGCCTCGCTTTCCGAAGTCTTGAACCAAGGAGTTATATTGATTACTTAAATGTTGACGCCAATACCTGGGAAGTAATAAGTAATATAGCGTTTCTCGAATAACTGAGATACACCTAGTTCTGTTCCCTGCTCCCTACTCCCTGCTCCCTGCTCCCTAAAACCAAGAAGTTTGTATCTCACTAAGAAAGCGAAGTGCTATAAGTACCAAATAATAAGTAATACTAAATCCGGTTTAAAAACCCCTTTTTTGTAAAGTAGTCACTTATTTTTTAATTGATGTCATGTGGTGATATTACTTCATTTTCTTCAAATAATTCTAACAAACCTACTGTGCCAATAAAAAATGTATAAACACCGTATTTAATTGGAATTTTTCTTTTTGACGGGGCATAAAAAGCTGCTATACTTCCCTCAATTAAATGCATCACAATAGCAAAACGTCCTACCCAGAAAATAGGATAGAGACTATTTGGTATTTTCTGTTCAGTCAAAGCAGCGTGAAGGTTCCATATTTCCAGTCCAATGGCACTGAATATAAGCACTGTAGAGATAAGTTTTATAACAGTAACAATGTTTTTGTTAATCTGTGTTAAAAGCATGTTTTTTCTATGCCTAAAAAATAACTTGTATCCTAATTATCCATATTATTCGATTGTAATGCACCTCACTTAAACGAGAATTGCTATAATCATCTTAAAAATGTTTCATAAAATGCATCCCTTTGTCTGCTCCAGTCTAGGACGATTTGAGGCTTACAGTACTAAGCTAGAGCCAAACCAAATCTTTAAAGTTCAGATTACACAAATCATCTCTGCTAAAACTTCGACAATTTTGCAGTGGAGTGAAGTAATCAAATTGTGGCAGCAAGATGATGAGTTTCGTGAACTATTCACCACAGTCTTAGCAAAAATCCCATATCCAGCCTTTTTTTGGGAAACACCACCCATCAATCAAAAGACGCTGGAGCAAACATTCGAGTTTGTGACTCTCAATAGTCCTCAATTAGCAAATGTACTGCCAGAACCGGATGCATTTGCTCAACATATCGGTGACAGCATGAATAGGGATTTGGTTAAAGTATTTCCAAATTTGGGAGGAGATGCCTTACTGATAGCACCCTGCCAGAATGGTCCACAGCAACATTATACTCATCTCGCTAAGTTTGTGCGTTGTGCGCCAAAAAAACAGATTGATAAGTTCTGGAGAACTATTGGGTACACTCTTGAACAGACCTTACAAGCACGAGAACCTCATCCACTTTGGGTAAGTACTTCTGGGCTTGGTGTTTACTGGCTCCATGTGCGGATTGACTCATTTCCCAAGTATTATCAGCATGCACCCTATAGATAAAAATTACAATTATGCTTCTGAACTCCCGTACTAAATCAAAGATTATAGGAACGTAAAAACCCAGCAATTCGCTCCACTGCTGTTTCTAAGATATCTGGTTCCCAGACTAGGGCAAATCGCACATATCCTTCACCAGCTTTGCCAAAACCCGCTCCTGGCGAGGCAGCAACACCAGTCTGGGCAACCAACTCAGTACAGAACTCTACAGAATTTTGTTCCCAAGGTTGCGGTAATTTTGCCCAGACGTACATGGTTGCTGACGGCATTGACACCTTCCAGCCGATGTGATTCAACGCTTGAACAAAAACATCCCGCCGCTTTTGGAAGGTTGCAACAGTTGACTCTACAACATCTTGAGGACCGAGCAAAGCCTCGATTGCACCATTGAGAATCCCCCGGTATTGATTGAAATCAATCATCGCTTTCACCTGCCGCAAAGCTGCAATCAATTGGGAATTGCCGATCGCGTAACCAACACGGAAGCCTCCCATATTGTAAGACTTGGAGAGAGAAAACAATTCAATGGAAACTTCTTTGTCAGGGTCAGCTTGCAAGATTGAGGGGGCAAGGGCTATTGGATTGAGGGGTTTTTCGCTCTGTTCTGGAAAAACTAAATCTGCATAGGGAAAATCATGAACTAACACTAGCTCATGCTGACGGCAAAAGGCAACTGCTTCCTCTAAAAAAGATAGAGGTGCGATCGCACTAGTAGGATTATGAGGATAGCTCAATACCATCATCCGCGCTTGGGCTAATACTGGTTTCGGTATGTCCTCAAATACTGGTAGAAAATCGTTGTCTGCCAGGAGGGGCATCCTGTAGATTTGACCATTGGCAAAGTAGACACCACCTGCGTGAGAGGGATAACCAGGATCTTGCAGTAGAGCAAAGTCTCCCGGATTGAGTATTGCCAGGGGCAAATGGGCAGTGGCTTCCTGAGAACCAATCAGGGGTAGTACCTCTGTTTCTGGGTCAACTGGGATATCATATTTTTTGGTATACCAGGTAGCAGCTGCTTGACGAAAGGCTTGAGTACCGTGAAAGAGCAAATAGCCGTGAGTGCTCTTGTCGTGCAAAGAAGCTTCGATGGTAGCAATCACCTGCTTTGATACAGGTAAATCTGACGAACCTAACGAGAGGTCAATAATATCTTTACCAGAGGCTCGGGCTTTTGCCTTAGCTTGGTCCATATCAGCAAACACATTGGCTTGCATTGCTTGTAAACGCTGGGCAAACTCCATAGGATTAGTCTGGGTGCTGGTTGCTAAATAAGATAGTGAGCAGTGCGCGATTTTGTGCCTCAGCACTCTTGCCTAAGAATCTCACTCTAGATCAGGAGCAAGCATTTGTTCTAGTGCTTTTTTGGTAATTGCGCCTTCATGAGACTTAGTTACCTCACCTTTCTTAAAAAGTCTTAGAGCTGGGACACCTTCCACTTTACATTTACTACGTGCATTGGGATTAGCGTCTACTTCCATCTTGATAACTTTGAGACGATCGCTGTAAGTATCAGCTACCCAATCAACAGATGGTGATACCAGTCGGCAAGGACCGCACCAAGGGGCCCAAAAGTACACCAAAACTGGCTGTTGTGCTTCTAGCACCTCAATTTCAAACTCGGCGTCTGTAATCCAAACCGTGCTACTCACGATATCCTCAGCTTAAACGAATATTTATACTGTCACATCAAAGATCTTGCTAGCAAGATCTTGTCATACTTCGCAACTCAATAGTATTATTCTCAACCTCAAAGTATAATTCTTTAATTAACTTATGAGTTGTGGTCGCACTTAGATACAAGCTGCGCTCAACCGCTACGCGGTCTGAGCGCCAGTTAGTGGTTGGCAAATGAGCAGATACCTACAAATTATCAATTTGCTTTCGCAATGCTTCGAGTTCGTCGTCAACTGCTGAATCAGAAGGGGGAGAAGCTTTTCCCTTAGAGGCAGGCAAAGCTCCCTGTGGTTCAGGGCTACCTGCGATCTGATTTTTCATTGCTGCCAACTCATCATCAACATCACTACCGGATTCAAGCATTTTAAACTGGCTCTCTAAATCATTGCCACCAAGCTCACCGATTGCTTGGGAACGAGCTTCCATTTCCAAGACTTTATCTTCCATCCTCTCAAAGGCGCTCATCGCTGAGCCAGTACCTAATCTACCAATCGTACCTTGCAACTGCTCATTTGCCTTGGCAGCACTCACCCGAGCCTTGAGCATATCCTTCTTAGTCTTGGCTTCAGAAATTTTGCTCTCAAGGGCAATCAGGTTGCGTTTGAGGGTATCTACCTGAGATGTCTGCTGCTTTAACTGAGTCTCCAGGGTGGTTGCAACTTCGGCATTGCTTTTCTTGCGAATTAGTGCCTCACGCGCCAGGTTTTCATCTCCTTTTTGAAGTGCCAACTGGGCTCGTTGCTGCCAGTTGTTGGCTTCTGATTGGTTTTTGTTGTATTGCTGCTCAGTGCGCTTTTGAGTAGCAATTGCCTTGGCAACAGCTTGGCGCAGTTGTACTAGGTCTTCTTGCATATCAAAAATTGCCTGATCCAGAATTTTTTCTGGATCTTCAGCCTTACTGACTAAATCGTTCAGATTGGCTCTTACAACTCTGCTAAGGCGATCAAATAATCCCATTACGCGCTCTATCCTCTCGGAATGTACAAATTAGGTGTCAAACAGGCTCTTACTGCCTCAATCTGCTTAGGGCGGTATTAAATCTCTAAGCAATTATGATCTTGTCCCGTCTCAAGTCTAATTCGCTTGTTTAAGTCACTCACACCCATAAAAGCCTCTGGTAAGTTGGGTTTACCCACATCAAACAAGCCTTAGAATATAGTTCTCTAGGAACTGAGGCTGATCAAGTCCTCTGATTTGATGAGATTCATCTACCTCTGTGATCGAGGTCATTTACTTAAGCCCTCGACTGTAGTATCGGGTGAGTAGCGCCCTAACCTTTAAAGATCAAGACGTCTTTAATCCAGTTTAAAAACTTCCAGCAAATTTGTGGTAGAGGCTAGCTGGTTGCCACGGAACTCTAAGCTCGAGTTGAGAGTTTACTTGTTGGCAGATGGTGTCTGACTCGAAGGTAGTTGAGGAGGTTGAATACCTGGAGTCAGGTTAGCTTTCATCTGCGCCAACTCGGCATCAATGTCATTTTCCCCTTCAAGTGCAGCAAATTTCTTTTGGAGTTGATCTCCAGCTAGGGTATCTAGTGCTTCAGACTGGGCTTCGAGCTGCATTACTTTATCTTCCATCTGTTCTAATGCATTCATTGCACTGCCAGTGCCCAGATTGCCCAGCATTTCCTGAATTTTCTGGGATGCTTGAGCAGAGCGGGCCCTGGCAATGTATAAATCTTTTTTAGTCTTTGCATCTGAGATTTTACTCTCTAGCGTCCGCATATTTTGTTTGAGCTTGGTGACTACAACGTTTTGCTGCTCTAACTGGACTCGCATCGCTTTTGCTGTCTCTTGATAGGAGTTTCGCCGCGACAGTGCTTCCCGTGCCAAGTTTTCATTGCCTTTCGAGAGTGCCAACTGAGCTTTTTTGTACCACTCATCTGCTTGGTACTCAGCTTGAGTTGCTTGTCGCTCAGTGCGTTTTTGGGAAGCAATTGCCTGAGCCACAGCCTGCCGCAGTTCAATCAAATCCTGCTGCATATCTTCTACGGCTTGTTCCAAGATTTTCTCTGGATCTTCCGATTTATCGATTAGGCTGTTGATGTTGGCGCGGATTACTCGCACGATGCGATCAATCAATCCCATAGCAGCTCTCCATTCAAGTTGCGGGTCGGGGGGGAATCTCTAACCTCATCGTATCTCAACGCTTCTAAATACCTACATCTTGCTACCAAAGATTGGCGGGAGTAAGCATCCCTAAGCAAGAGTGGCTAGCTCCAAAAATCGGAAAGATTAGAATGAACTTCATATTCAAGCAGGGCTACTAAAAGCCCTCACTCTAAGCCTTTGGCGCATGCCCGTAGGGCTATTACCTGAAAGGTTAGTGAAGGGAATGCGTTACGGACGATATATCGAAGCTGAAATTCCCTCTTGCTGGAGTCGAGTAACCAAACTTTCGGCATCAGCCTCTGTGTCAAAGGCCCCCATTTGAATCTTAGTGCCTTCTGGGAGGTTGCGCACATAAGCATCAGGAACAATTTCCCTAGCTGAATCTAAAGTGCCCTCGTCATCATAGTCAATTAAGACATAGTAGTATTTATCATTAGTTGGGATAGGACTGGCTAGAGCTGACTCTGGAGTAGGGGAAGCTTCTAGTTTTGGTGTTGATTGCTGGGTTTCTTCTTGAACTGGATTAGAATTGTTTGCTGGCGGTACTATTACTGGGGGGAGCACTGTCGGCGGTAGCGGCGGCGGTAGGAGTACTTGAGATAAGTTTGAAGAACCTCTAGCCACAGGCTGGTTGAGATTACTAGAAGGTTCACTCTCAGTAGTAGTAGGTTTAGACAAATCTGAAGTCGGGGGAACCGATGACGGCGTCGGCGTTTGACTCGCTTCCAACAGAGAGAGGGTATTTCTATTCACATCTGGAAATTCCTCAGAAGCTAGGTTAGGAATATTAGGTATGCTCCCATCTTCTGGTGCTGGTACTGGGTTTTGGGCAGTTTTGAGTCTACTTTGACCAAAGAAGCTCTCAAGACCTAAATCAGCAAGAATGGATGGGTCATAGACTGTGTATGCCACGCTAGCACAACAGAGTAGCAAAAATAAGGCTAAACCAACCCCTAAGGGGTTAGGCATTTTATTAGTTAGGTCTTCTGGGGAATTGTTGCTACCCTCTTCTTCCTCAAGACTCTGTAGCAACTGTTGTGAGGATTCTAGATAATCTTCTGGAGGAGTCTGGGCAGGAGCAGAGTGAACTAGACTTCCTCCTAGAGGCGCTCTTGGTGGGCGAGGTGGCGGTTGCTCACTCTCGCTTGTCTCAGTAGCACTGCTATCGGCAAGATTAAGGTTAGAAGGGAGAACCCTGATCTCGCCAGTTCCAGAGCCAGTTTCTGTTTGGTTATCTGGTTCACTAGTCTTTGAGACATCGCTGAAATTTTCTTGGATAGGTACAACCTCTGGTTTGAGATCCAATAGTTTTAGTGGAATTGAAATCTCGGGAGCTGCATTACTCATTTCTGAGGCTGGTTGCTGATTGTCCTGTGTTTCACTATCTAAGGAAATCAGTTGCAGTGGTTTGCGGGTCTGATTGCGACCAAGACCACGAGGACTAGTCACGGGGCGTCCCGCTTGCTGTCGTCGGTAGCGGGCTAATTCTTCTTCTAGTTGCACATCAAGGCTAGCCAAAGCAGCCTGTAGAACTGGATTAATTGTATAGGACTCAATCGAGTTGTTTTTACTCATGAGCAGGGTGCGACTTTGGTGACATCCTACCCCACTGAATCGAAGATTATAGTGGAGGATTCCAAAGAATCACTGGTTAAAGTTTTGTACTGACTATGCTGACAGGGTGATATTGTATCATACAAGTTCCACTAACCTTTGACTTTCAACCTGGAGCAAAGTAACGCCCTTTAACTAGAGGGGGTCTGGGGGGCTATAAGTCGGGCGTTCTGGAAGGTCAACCTCAGGTGGATGTCACGATCAGTCTGTTGTCTAGAAATAAAAAAAGTAATGTTTAAATCCATAAACTATGTCCTAGGTGTGCTAGAGAATCAGCCACATCTGGAAGGTGTAAAGCTGTTTGGACGCCTGCTCAAATGCTGGCCCCAAATTGTTGGTGATACAGCGGCGCAACATACGCGACCCCATTCAATATCTAGGGATGTCCTTTATGTTGCTACTTCTAGCTCAGCTTGGGCACAAGAACTAAAGTTTAGGCGAACTTTTATTTTGAAAAAGCTCAATGCCGAGTTCCCAAACTTAATAGTTGACATTCGTTTTTCTACTGCTGAGTGGCAAGATTAGCTGTGGAAATTATATTGTAAATTAGATAATTGAATTTATTTTGCGTTTTCTCTGGACTCTTTCTCAAGTTTTAAACAGGGCACCTATCAAACCAGCCAGCCACTCTCTTGCGCTAATTTACGTCATTTCCCAAAGCTCAAATTATGTTTTTAAGCCTTAGTGCTTGTTTTAAATTGTTGCTCTAGATTTTGCTTGTTTTTTAGTCTTTTGCTTGATCCCCATCATCTTTAACTATAAGTTAGTACGTTGGTTTAATCAAACAATCATCTTTATTGAGTTTTCTTAAGTGACAGTTGAGATATGTGAAGGAAATATAAAGAAAAACTAAACATCTCCAGATTATGACTTGTTTAAGTATGAAGATTATAAGAATTAAGGCATAAAAGTTTTTCTTGAAAAAGCTCTGATGGAAACACCAAAGACATTAACACTTACTACTTCCACCTGTAGATTTTGTCACTATTACCGACCAGAAGGGCGGCGTGGAGGTTTTTGTGGTCAACTCAATGTGCCTGTTCAATCTAACTGGAAATCATGTTCTTTAGCCATCTCGCCTTTTGCATCTGCTTGGGAGAGCCTAGAACTGATTTGGCGGGATGGGCAACCGATGAACAAAGAGATAGTTTCTGGAAGTTATTCTCCAGAAGGCTCTGTAGCAAAACCATCAATGGATGAGTCTACCTCCATCCCTAGCAAGGTCGAGTCTAAGAGTTTACTAGTGTAAACTCTTTGTACTTGCCCTTTTGATTAACAAGGTATTAAGAGTTTATTTGTTTTTTGAAACAAATGTTAAGGTAAAATCTTGAGGTGTAGTCTGTAGGATATTTAGCAAATTTAAAGTAGTGAAAGCTAAACTTTTGAGATTAGAAATATTTCATCAAACCTTTGAACTACACCCCAGATTATTACTTAGTATTTCTCATGGCGAAGTTAGTTCAACTTGAGGCTGCACTAGGGTAGCCAGGGATATTGGCGAAAATTGGGCTGTCGCTTTTCCAAGAATGCCTGTTTCCCCTCTGTCCCTTCTTCTGTCATGTAGTAGAGTAAGGTTGCATTTCCGGCAAGTTCCTGAAGACCAGCTTGACCATCGCAGTCAGCGTTGAAGGCGGCTTTCAAGCAACGGATGGCAATTGGGCTATTAGCTAAAATTTCGTTTGCCCATTTGATGCCTTCAGCTTCTAATTCTTCCAATGGCACAACGCAGTTGACAAGACCCATTGCCAGTGCCTGAGATGCTGTATACTGGCGACAGAGAAACCAAATTTCTCGCGCTTTCTTTTGACCGACTATTCTGGCGAGATAGCTAGCTCCAAATCCACCATCGAAGCTGCCAACTTTAGGTCCAGTTTGACCAAAAATTGCATTATCAGCAGCAATGGTCAGGTCACAAATCAAGTGCAGCACGTGACCACCACCAATTGCGTATCCAGCAACCAGGGCAATTACCACCTTGGGTAGGGAGCGAATCAGGCGTTGTAAATCAAGAACATTTAAGCGGGGAACCCCATCGTCTCCAACATACCCAGCTTTACCACGCACACTTTGGTCTCCGCCAGCGCAGAAGGCGTATTTACCATCGGTGTGGGGTCCAGCACCTGTCAGTAGAATTACCCCAATGCTCGAATCTTCACGAGCCTCACAAAAGGCATCGTAGAGTTCAAATACTGTTTTGGGACGGAAGGCGTTGCGTTTGTGGGGACGGTTAATAGTAATTTTGGCAATGCCGTCGGCTTTGTGATAAAAGATGTCTTCGTAAGTTTTAGCGGTTTGCCAGTGGATTTGGATAACCATTTTAATAGGGTTTGCTGAATAAGTCTCTGGTTCAGGATAAGGAACTTTTAACAGGGTGAGCGAAAAAAGGCGTGGGGAAATAATTAAGCAGACAGGTCGACGCGGAGACACGGAGACGCGGAGAATTCAAATCCCACGCAAAATTTCGTTCACCCCTCTTAACAGTTCTAAGCCTGATTATCCATGATCAGCTCAGAGATTTTCCTCAAAAGTGAAATTTAGATGCACAACAAGTCTCTGAATACTCCGGCAAAGCTTGATGGTACTGCTGAGGGTGAATTGGTAATTTTTAAATTTTTTAATTTTCTACACAAAACTTTGCTTTTTTTAATGTAAATTAATAAAAGTAACACCTAAGGGCAAGAGAAGTTAATCATGGGATTCCTGAGCAATTTGTTTGGCTTGCAGACAAAGTATGTAGATGAGGTGCCAGAGGACACGAAACAGCCAGAAGCTGAGCAAAATCAGAAAGCGTTCTTCCTTGAGCCGGATCAAGCCAAAACTCTAGGCGACATTGAGTACATGCGCACTCCCACCACTGTCAAGAAAAGTTTTCCCAAGACTAAGAGTAATCCGAAGGGTACTGAAGTTATAGGAAAAGCTTCTGCTACCGAGAAGGTAATCTTTTCCAACAATCAGCAGGTTGCTCCTTCCTCCAATCCTGAAACGAAACCAGTAGTTGAGGCAAACCAGCAAGAACCCAAACGTCCCAGTGCTAGCAATGATTCGAGTATGGACATGTTTCGCAAAATGGCTCGCGATATCAAGAAGTAGTAAGTTGATAATCAATGCTGAGGGCACTAAAGTGTCTACTATGAAAGGAGCGATTGCTTTGATAGCTTAAACTGATCATGGTTCATGGTTTATGGTTGGTTGTTGGTATGAGACACTATTTCCCAATTGGACAATGAACCATGAACCATGAATACTATCTGCCTCCAAAACTAGCTACTATTGTTGAAAGTTCACCTTGGAGCCTCGTCGTTTTAACGCGAGAAGAGTTCAAGCTGCCTAAGCAATTACAATCTGGAGGTGTTTTGTGGCGATTTTGCGAAGTGAAGACGGTGTAACTTATACCCAACTCGATGATATTGCACGGGAACTATCTCCTCTCAATGTCGAGGTCAATCGCTGGCCAATAGGGGACACTCCAGAAATTCACAGCTTACTAGCTAAAGATGCTCTCAGTGATGAGGAAAAGGAGCAGGTACTTCAATCCCTTGACGGCTACTTTGAACAACTCAAGCAAACTACAGGTTATGAGTCTCGCGACTTAATTGTTTTGCACCCAGAGGTGCCTAATCTCGACACGCTGCTATCTAAGTTCAATCGTTGCCATACCCACGCCGATGATGAAGTGCGCTACATTATTGCAGGTGAGGGTATTTTTGGGTTTGTGCGTCCTGATGGATCTCAGGTAGAATTAACAGTGCAAGCGGCAGAATATATCAACGTGCCAGCTAATACCGAACATTGGTTTTATTTGACGCCGTCACAACGGGTAAAAGCAGTGCGCTATTTCACTACAACTGAAGGTTGGGTACCGGAGTACACGGGTACAGCCATTCGCTTTCCCAAAGTGGCCGCCGTCTAAGGTTAATTAGGTAAAAAATCATTTCAATTTGACCAGTAGCTCCTTGACTAAAGGATCTTTCTTGTGCGGAATTTCTTTTACCTCGAACAAGTCTACATTGCCAAACAAGTCTCCCAATTTTTTATAACCAAAGTTTCTCGGATCAAAAGATGAGGAGAACTGATTTAGCTGGTTTCCTAATAGTCCTAAATTAGCCCAGCCATCCTCTCCTGCCTTGGCTTCATAGGCATCTTTGAGAAGTTTGACGAGTTTGCGGTTAGATTCTAGAGTTTTACTATTTTCAAAGTTGCTTGTTGATGATGAGTTGTTTTCCCTATTTTTCTCTGGTACTTCTAAAATTTCAGTGTAAATGAATTTATAAACAGCTATTATTTCTGCTGAACATGACAATTGAAGTTGACTATCGCTTTCCACCTGGTGTTGATGCCGAAAAACAAGCCCAAATAATTGCCGTGGGGCAAACTGTTGGCAGTTGGAATGCTCGTTTTGCCCATCGTGAGCAAGTATTAAAATCCCATTTAGGTAAGGTTGTCAAAGGCTTGAGTGAACCCAATGGCTCTAGCATAGTTACTATTGACTTTCCAGAAGCCAACACAGAAAAAGATATCTCCAGCCTGCTAACCATGATTTTTGGGAAATATTCCATGGCGGGGGCAGCAAAAGTAATGGCAGTGCGTTTGCCTCAAAATTATGGCTCTCGCCCCAAGTTGGGAATTGCTGGTATTCGGGAAAGACTCGGAGTATTTGAGCGCCCCTTGATTATGGCAATTTTTAAGCCAGCTTTGGGACTCTCTGCTGATGATCACGCTACCATTTTGCAGGAGGTTGCTAGTGCAGGGCTTGATATTATTAAAGACGATGAAATTTTGGGCGATTTGGAGGTAGCGCCAACCATCAAGCGGCTAGAAGCCTGCCGCCGAGTAATTGAGCAAGTCAAGCAGCAAACTGGTCGCACAGTACTCTATGCTATTAATATTACTGGTCGTGCTGATAAATTAATTGAAAAAGCCCGTTACTTGGTGCGTGAAGGTGCCAATGCACTGCTATTAAATGTTCTTACCTATGGCTTCTCGGTGTTGGAAGCCCTGGCAGTTGAGCCAGAAATTAATGTACCGATTTTTGCCCACCCTGCTTTTGCTGGTGCTATTTGTGCTGCTCCTAATCACGGCATGGCTTACTCGGTGGTATTGGGAACCTTGATGGCTCATTGTGGGGCGGATGCTGTGCTTTATCCTGCCCATTATGGCAGTTTACCATTTGAGCAAGCAGAAGAAGCGAAGATTCGAGATAATTTGCGATCGCGTGATGTTTTTCCGGTTCCTTCAGCTGGTATTCATCCTGGTGTTGTGCCGCAAGCGCTGGCAGATTACGGTCCGGATGTTATTCTTAACGCTGGTACTGGAATTATGGATCACCCAGATGGTCCAGCATCAGGTGTTAAGGCATTCTTTGAAGCCCTAGAAAGGCTTAAGCAAGGTGAGTCTTTGGAAGTGGAAAAATTACCAGTTGGACCACTACGCAATGCTTTGGAAAAGTGGGGAGTGAAATGAAACTTAAACGAGTTGTTTTTTGTGATTTTGACGGCACTATCACTGCCCAAGAAACCTTTGTCGGAATGCTTAAGGAATTTGCTCCTGAGTTGTGCCAAGAGTTGATTCCTAAAATGTACGCTAGGCAACTGACTTTGCGAGCAGGAGTGCGGCAAATACTAGAGTCGATTCCCTCAGCACTTTATCCCGAGATTATTGCCTATAGTCAATCCCAACCGACTCGCCCCGGCTTAGAACAGTTAATAGACTTTCTAGATAGTCAAGGTGTGCCTTTTATCGTTGTTTCTGGTGGTTTACGAGGCATGGTGGAAACGGTGTTGAGTCAGGCTGGTAAGGAGGGAGAGTCTTTATTAGGGCGAGTGGCGGCAATCTACGCAGTTGATGTGGAGGCAACAGATGAGTTTCTGCGGATAAAAAGTGAATTTGAGGGGGATACAGAATTGGTGGCAAAAGTGCAGGTGATGGCGCTACATCCTGCTGAGGAACAGATTGCAATTGGGGATTCAGTGACGGATTTGAACATGGCACTAGTTGCACCCATAGTATTTGCTCGTAGTCGTCTTTGCAAGTACTTGGATCAACAGGACAAGTCATATTTGAGTTGGAATGATTTTTTTGATGTGCGAGAGGAGTTATCTAGGCAGTGGTTAAGATAAGAGTGAGAGGAGTTAGAGAAGTTTAGGAGTTAGCAATCAGCAGTGAATAATCATGGTTAAAACTATTCAAGCTAAGAACCTCAGCCTCTATGACTTAGAAAATAAATTTAACCTTACTTTGGTTGATGATGAGCAGTTTTTTACTGAGTGGAGAGAAGATTTACCAGTAATCAGCGATTTAGAAAAGCAATCTTTAGACCGGATTAAAACAAATTATCTTAATTTAAGCAGACGCCGCCCTCTGCTAGAAGACCTTGTAAAGATGGTTGTGCTTTCTCCTTTACTGGATTTAGCTGATTTTTATAATAAGGATTTTGATATTAAAACTGAGGCTGAGGTAGATTTGTGTCTCGAAGATGATGGTGAAATTATCAAAGGATATATTGATATTCTAACTCTCAGACAAGACCTCTGGGTATTGGTGATTGAATGTAAGCGGACTCAAATCGATGTCATGTCTGCACTTCCCCAGCTTCTATTTTATATGTTAAATAATCCTAACTATGTTAAAGATACCTTTGGATTAATTAGCAATGGTCGAGAGTTTGTTTTCCTTAAGCTTGTTCAACAAGCATGCCCTGAGTATGCTTATTCTAAAGCCTTTGATATCCAGACTCGTGAAAATGAGTTGTATCCTGTATTGAGTATATTAAAACTTCTTGGTTCACTGATTTCGGTGAAATGATTTGAGTTTTTTAGATATGGCACAGACTCAAAATCAATTAACGCTAGCAGAATTTTTGGCATTGCCAGAGTCAGATGTGACTTATGAGTTGCTAGAGGGTGAGGCAGTACCGAAAATGTCGCCTAAACGCTTTCATTCGGCTTTACAAAGAACTCTCTTATTGATCATTTACCAGTGGTGTCAGGGGCAAGGTGAAGTTTATCCAGAATGGGCAATAGCCTTAAAGTGCAGAGGTGAAGACTGGGTGCCAGCACCAGATTTAACCTACATTTCTTATCAGCGTCTGCCGGCAGAGGTGATGAAGGATGAAGCTTGTCCAATACCGCCAGAATTAGCGATCGAAATTATCTCACCGGGACAAACATTTGGGCAATTAGCCCAGAAGGCAACAGATTATCTGGAAGCAGGGATATTGCGGGTTTGGGTTGTTGATGCGCAGGCGAGAAGTATTACTGTTTTCTATCCGGATGCGCCGCCGCAAATCTATACACAAGCAGTGTTAATGACAGATTCGCTGTTTGAGGGATTGAAAATTACTCCACAGCAAGTTTTTGGGGAGGCGAGGTTGCCTGAGGGTAGTTAATGCTTAATGCTTCATGGGTGACAAGGAGTCTGGAAAGGCTGGAATATACAAAGATAACGCTTTTTCTATAGAAAAAGATAGGTCAAGCTTTGTCAATAAAGCCTAAATATTATCCTGTATAGGTTTGAGGGGTATTTTCAAACTTTCATTGACACTACTAGTCAAATCCCAAAAACCCTATATTTTTCGTTGAGTTACTTCGATGCCTTACAGGGAGGGGATTTGAGGTATTTGTTTGACTCAATTTTTGGTGGTATATACTATAATTATATAAGAGGTGTAGATTTTGCAGCTAAAACCTTTTAGGTTTGTAAGAGTTGCTAGACAAGATTCCTACCGATTGGGCTAAAACCTAGGTTTAAGGTTATTTCTGTGACTATGTTATAGCCTTAACCTGAGTTTTTAAGCACTTGTAAGTTTTGATGTGCTTGCTGATACTATTAACGAACTTAACAAAAGAAAGAGCGAAGCCAATAAAATTGTTGATTATTTAAAGGATTATTTAGCGTATTTACAGTGTTCCAAGCTTCAATGTTAAGTTAATCAACAGTATAATTTATGGCTCAAACCCAGGAGCTATGAGGTGTGAAATGTCTAGAAAACGCCAAAGAAACCAGCAACAATATAACTCTTCTGACTCTTCTGAAGTAGAAAAAAATTACAAAACGCTTAAATTCAAGCCTCTCTTTGAATTAGGGAAGGAACTGGGTGTAACAGGAAAAAAAATAGATAAAATACTTAAAGACAATCAAATATCTGTAGATAAAGTTATTCCTTTAACAAGTAAGAACCGCAATAAATTAAAGAAAATAAAAGAAACAGAAATAAACAATCATAAGCTCAGGCAAACTGAAGAAGAACATAAGCAAAAACTAATATATGAAAATCACAGAAAAACTCCTTTAGTTTATGAAAATGATGAACCAGAAGATTTAATCGATTTATTAGATGACTGGTATCAAAGAATAGAGAAATCATCATCACTTGGAGAAAATTCAGGTATTCCTATATTAGGAATCGTTTCTTTGGGAGGCTTTCTTCAAGGAGAAAATGAAAATGATCCTTTTGTACTTTCGCTTCAATCAAATATAAATATTTTCATTGGAGACCGTGGTTCAGGAAAATCAACTATCATAAATCTGCTCTCATTAATAGTTAATTCCTTAAATATAGAAACAGAAAGCAACACAAAATTAAAAATAGCTCCGACAGCAAGACAAGATTTTCACAATTCTGGAAGTTTTATAGCTGCGGAGATGTTGAAGCAAAAAAGTGTTAAAAAATATGCTTGTTATTTTTACGATAAAAACCAAAGCTCACGTAAACTATATGTATTTTACGCAGATCCAGAAAAACATAGCTGGTCTTTGTTTGAAAGAAATCAGGATAGATGGATAAAACCAGAAAAAGAAGATTTGGAATCAATTTTTCCTGATGTTTTAGTTTTTAATCAAGGTCGTATACAGCATATTATCGAGCATCAAAATGATGTAGTTATAAATCAAGTTTTAGAAGAATTGAATCCTGAAATTAAGTCTAAAAACGATGAGTTATTTGATTTTTTAAAACAGTTAGTTCAAGATTATCAAAATCTAAAAAAAAGAACGAAAACAAATAAAGATTCATCAAATCAATTTAAATTCAATGAAAAAGAAGAAGTTTTTATTAAATTAGAACTAGACAAACAAGACATAGAAGAATGGCTCTTAAAGAAGAAAGAAGATATTAAAAGCCTCAAACAATTATTAAATGATAGTACAAAAACTATACAGGTACTTAACAAAATTGAAGACGACTTGAAAAAATCTAATCGAGAAAGAATACCACTAACCCAAAATTCTTTGTTGGATTTAATGAAGTCAAAATCAACAGGGTTAGATGTTTTATACCTTGGCTTTATTTATGAATCTCTTCAAAGAAAAATTCATACTATAAAAGCACAAAATGACATTACTAGAAAATCTTCTGTAGATGAGATATTAGAAATTTTAGAAAAACGCTTATCAATAGTTTATGAAATAGCCACAGAAATAGATGGTTTGTACATATGGAATAAGGCTATTCAAAGCCTTAATAGGGCATTAAAGAGTTTTTTAAACAAGCAGTCTAATTTCATAGAAGAGAAAAGAAAATACTGTGATCTAATAAAAAACAAATTAAGTTTTATTAAAGAGCAAGAGATTCAATTCACCTATAGCACGAAAGACAATACCAATCATACATCTAATTTAGAAAATGATTCTATAAGATATGAAGAATTATCAAAAGATATTATTCATAATTATAATGAATTGATACACAATCAAGATTTGGATGATTATTTAAAAACTTTAAGATCTTATAAAGCTTCAATTGGATTTATGATGAACAAGCTCAGCAAAATTACAGATACTGTTGATGAAAAAAATCCTAATACTATAGATCAATTTATTGATTTTTCTGTAGATATTGAACTTAGACAGGGCAATATTTATAGACCTTTCAAAAAGTTGTCTTATGGTCAAAAAACAGGAATAATTATAACGATTTTATCGATAATGACTGAAGCAGAGATGATTGTTATCGATCAACCAGAAGATAATTTAGATAATGCTGCAATTGCAAAAATTCTTATTCCTACTATTGAAGAAGTAACAAAAAAAGGTATCTATACTACCTTTGTCACTCATAATTCTGCCTTAGTTCTAGGATTAAAAGATTTGGGACACTGTGTTTTCGTAATGAAAGACCCGACAGAGTTTGGTGGAATACTTCATTTTGGAACGCTCAAAAATCCACAAATTGTTGAATCTGTGTTTGAAATACTAGAACAGGGATTAGATGCATTAAAAATACAGTTTAGATTTTTTCAAGACTTTGAATTTTTTCAAGAGATGAATAAAGAGCTTAATTTTATTGGAGATACTAGTATCTCCAATATCATTGCCGATATACGAAATTTAATTCAATACGAACCATCTCAAACAGCCATTTATGAAAATCTGCACCATGACCTAAAAAATGTTAATAGACCTAGCAATAACAATCTTGAAAAATTACAAAATATTATTCTGAAAAAATTATCAAACTTTAAAAATTCATTCTTAGAAAGGCAACAAAATTTAGTTTATATTGAAACCATAAAAGATTTTATTCAACCTAGAGTTTACTTTACTAAATATTTAAAATATATATATCACAGCATGAAAAATAGATTTTCCAATCGATTCATTAGTCATAATAAATCCTCTTTAAAAACTCCAAGTAGTGAGGCTATAGATATCTTGTTTTACTGGCATAAAGAATTTTTTAAATTTTTAGAAAGTAATTTTGATGAGCTACAAATAGAAATAGAACGAATATCATCAGACTTTAAAAAAGTCCTCATTCAATTTGAAGGACAAAGAAATGAAACTTTGGAAATACTGGATAACTACGACGCTATGATTAGAGAGGCTAACTTTAAGAATATAAATTTGTATAGTATTTTATCTAATATGAGGCAAACTCGTTTACATAAAAATATAGATTTTTCTATAGATGAAAATTTAAAAAATATTGAGATATATGCAGATGATAACCAAATTAAAATTATTTTCCGAAATATTTTTGATAATTCAATAGATGCTATTGACAAGGCAAAAAAAGAAAGAAAGAAAGTTAAATTTTATGATTATAAAGGATGCATTACAGTTAAATTAGCTGAAAATAATCCTTCATCATTAACAATAGAATTAATAGACAATGGTATTGGGATTTCTGATAATCACAAAAATTTAATATATAAAAGGTCATTTTCTAGTAAAGAGAAAGTTCCTAAAAAACATGGGAAAGGATGCATGAATATTGCTAATTTGATGGCTAAAAATGAAGCAAAAATTTTTGTAGATTTCAATAGAACTATTTACCAGGGTCGAAATAGCGGCACCGTACAAATAATGACCTTTAAAAGGTTAACTGAACAGAAGGTGGATTTGTAAATGACTTTAAAATTAACAATTCTTATTGTAGAGGATGAGAAATTTCATAGGGATGATATTTATAATAAGATGTGTAATCTTGCCGAGAAAGTAGAACACCAAGAACTCCAATTATTAACTGCTAGTAATCTAGATGAAGCTATAGATCTTATTGAACATCATCCTATTGACGCAATCATTTTAGATTATAAACTTGCAGAAAATCCTCAAGATAAAAATAGTTCTGTAAAATATGCCTCAGAGATTATTGAGCAACTATCTGAATACAGTCATCGTTCTCTTTATATTTTACTTAGATCTCAATATAACGAGCAATATTTTTATGAATTTCGTGATAATATAAGAAATCTAGGGTTTGGTTTTGATTTCTGTGGAAAAAAAGAAGATTCCTTTGAACTTTATACTAAGTATAATTCCATAGTTGATTGGGTTAAAGAAAAACCTTTGCCTTATCCATTAGCTTATTTACTTCATTTAATTGAGGTAGCTTCCGATAGTGAAAAGATTCTCAAAATGCTGAATTTTGTTGAAATTAGTATAAGATATCTTACTGCAATTCTCTTCGCAGACATAGCCTACCGAAAAATTGGAAGTATCGAACAAAAAATAGATTTTGGGAATTATACCCTTGGAGGTTGGTTGAGAGCATTAAAAATATTAGTTAAATTAAATAAAGAAGTAAATAAAAATTTATTCGTGCCGGAAATCAAAGATTTTTTTTTCAATGAAACTATAGAATATTTTGATTATTTTCTTTGCTTGCGCAATCAGTATGGACATAGTTTAAATACTTATGAACCAAGTTTTAGAGCATCGCTTGCAGATAAAATTAGACCGAGATTTAATCAGTTTAAAGATAGATTATGTTTTCTTTCCCGTTATCCTTTACTGATTATAGAAAATACCCAAATTGATGAAGATAAGCGTAATCTATGGCTTAAATATCATGAAAATTTAAATGAATACACACCATGGTATAAATATGACACAAATAGCTTAATGAGTTCTACTATTCCCTCAAATCGTAATTCATTTGCTTCTCAAGTTAACTTATTTGAAAACAAAGTATATCTGGCTAATTGGAAAAACGAATTTCTTTCCCTTCATCCTTTTATAAGCTTCCAACATCCATCTCCTGAATTTACAAGCCGTGAGTTTTTCATGATAGATTCAGTTAAAAGTGAGACCAATGAAAAAACAGGAGCGAAAACAAAAATAATATCTTATAGATCAGTATTCTCCAATAAAACTTTTACTAATTCTAAGGATATTAATGAATTTTTAAGATTATTAAGCATTGTCAACAGCAAAGTTATCTAATCTGGGTCTAAACTAGCGAAGGTACTGGTGGCAAGTGTACGACAAGGCATCGAGGCGAAAACCTTTAAATTCAAGAGTGTAAGGGGTGGCTAATCACTCCACAGGTCACCAGGGGGAAATTGAATTGCATTCTGATTACTTATGACCATAGCATTAGGGCAGCAACATCGGTTGCTTTTAGTCTAGATCAACAACTGCTTCATGCAGAGGAACTCTGGGAGCAGAGGAGTGGTGAAAGAGGGGAGAGAGGGAAAACAAGGGGATAATGACTGTATACAAAAATCCTCCCACACCTCCCACACTTCCCTATCCTTCTTCCTCCTGACTCAGAGCCTCGGAGCATTTCTGGAAACGGTCTAAAGTGCTATTTAGATACACGACAGTTTATCTCTTTAAGGAGCAACTTGGTATTAAATGCGCATTAGATTACGATATTCTCGTTGACAGATAAAATCAAAAAAACTCAAGGGGATACTTATGGAACTAATTCAACTGTTGACCCAAAATCTTGGCGTGCAGGAATCACAAGCAATGGGAGGAGCAGGGCTCATTTTCCAGTTGGCAAAGGAGAAGCTGGGAGAAGATACTTTTTCCACAGTAGCCCAGTATGTTCCAGGCATAGGTGATATGCTCCAAGAGGCTCCCCAAGCTGGAGGTATGCTAGGCGCGTTAGGAGGATTAGCTTCAGCTATGGGAGGCGAAGCTGCTGGTATAGGAAATCTTGTTAGTTTGGCAGGGGGTTTTTCCCAACTAGGATTGGATGGTGGAATGGTAGGTCAATTTGTACCTATTATCCTCTCCTACCTTCAAAATCAAGGAGGGGATGAAGTTACAAGTCTTTTGGAAAATATCTTGAGTTGACATTCTTTCGATCATCTTGGTTCATAGTTGATAGTTCTATAGCAATCCTAAATGAGATCTAAACACCGAGAGAGCCAAAATCTCGCTAATACAGGGGTGTAGCAGCCAGGTGTTCGTAAATCAAATAGGATTGCTATATTTCTTTCCATCTTACTAGAAGAGGGAAGGTTCTAATAGAACAACAAACACAAGTTCTATTAAAGTAGTTCATGATTCATGGTTCATTGCTCATGCTTCAAGAACTAGCTACTCAATGCCTTTAAAAAGCGCCCGATACTGTTAAAAAGCCCAGTTTTTTGGGGCGCAACTGCTGAAGTTTGGACAGCATCGCTTCCAGGGCTGGTAGCCTTGAGAATGATTTGGTCAAGAACTTCTCCTGTAGGTTTGTTGGGTTGTTGGGCAATTAATTGATATTCCTCTTCAGTTTCTAACCAAACTTCCCAAGAACCAGGATAAAAACGCCTGAGAGCTGCACCGGCAAGTGGTTTGAGGTAGTAACAAGATTCTAGCGTACTCAGGAAGCGATCGCGTAACTGACGTGCCGCGTAACCAATACCGACAACTGAGATATCCTCCATTTGGGGATTGAGCAATACACAGGGACGATCACCAGCAAGATTGCATAACTTCTCCACTTGAGCAACCTCTACCGCTGAAGGGGAAACTATCAAGAAGGCCTTGTCTTCTGGCTTAATTCTAGTTTCTACTGGAGAGCGACTAGTGCCAATATCGCTAACTTTATATACTGTCTCGCCCCAATCCCGACGCGCCAGGGCGGCAGCACCAGTATCAGGAAAGAAAAGTTTCAAACCAGAACCATACTCTTCCAAGATGGGAATAAATTCCTGTGAGATAGACTGGGCTTGCAGGGCAATTTCTGGGAAGACTAACTCCACTTGCACTCTGGTATAACCATCATTGAGAGCAGCTTGAGTAGCTTCTTTAGCTTGGGCGATCGCTTCTTCTAGAGTATTGGGAAGTTGAGCCATTGTCTATAACTGTATTTTTGCTCAAGTTAATCATTGACACTCCCTAACCTACTACATGGCTTGAAGTCGATTCCTTCCACCCTTTACCCCTGCCGATTTTCCTCGCTATCTTTCTATTTTATTCTACAATAGAGGCGTGCTACATTCGATAATGTTTCGCGCATTGGAAAATGCTGCGCATCTCCTCCCCACCTTAAAGAAGGATAGGGTTAATCAACGGTATTCTACGCTAGGAACTCAAATGAATCAGGACAGTGGCATTGTTCACACTGATGCTTTGAATTGGGAAACATGGTTACCTCAACAGGAGATAGAGCGAGGCAATGTATCCTGGAAAACTCTAATTAGTAGCAATTGCACTGCTAGTCAAGATTTAACTTTAGGATTAGCGGTTATTCCTCCAGGTGGAGTTCTCCATCCTCATCAACACGCTCAGTCTGAAGTTTACTATATCTTAGAAGGAACTGGAGTTATGTTCTTGGGGGAGAAGGAACATTTGGTCAAAGCGGGTACTGCTATATATATCCCAGGGAATGCCCTACACAGTCTGAGGAACACTGATAGCAAACCACTCCAGTTCCTCTATGCATTCGCCACAGACTCGTTTGCGGATATTGTCTATCGCTTTGATTCGGAAGCATGATCAAATCACTAAATTCTTAAAACAACAGCAGCACCCAAGCTTAGCCTCACTGAGTGATTTCCTGAATTTAGCATTTCATAAACAGAGCTGCACTGAATTAGACCCTTCAGTTACATTGCTCCCCATTTACTAGCATAGGAAATATCAGTCTTCTAGATGGGTGCTGCTATTAGTTATGGAGACAGATGCTAGATTAAACAGTTTTCTCTACCCTCCTATCTCATAAATTAGGTTGACCTGATTGGTTGATCTGATAGTATCTGTCCGAGAAGCTTCTTCGCTTCAATTCCTAATTTACCACCTTCAACTAAAAATACAAGCAGATGAAATTTAACTTTACATTTTTGGTTAATTACTGTTTACAGTATGAAGTAATTTAAAGTGAACTTCTCCAGCTATAGCCGTCGCCACTATGATTAGGACACTTCCTTGTTTCCTACTCCCTACTCCCTGCTCCCTGCTCCCTTTGAATCAAAATAGAATGTCCTAACTGATATGTCCGTTGCTATATAAGCTATCACACTGATGTGCCAGATCATTTTCTGACTCTTTGAGTGCCAGAAGAGGTAGACAAACTTGTTTCAATATAAAGTAAGTCTTGAGCAGTGCTTTATTAAAAACTCAACTATGAATTCCTTTAACCGTACCCTGTTAGCTAGTGTTCTGATTATGAACGCTGCCGTACTTCTAGATAATACACTTGCTACAGCTGAAGTTAGACCAGAGAGTGACGCTGAACTCTTGCCAGAGCAATTACTTGAGGAGATGCAACCTCCCCCTACTGTTACACCGCCTGTGGAACAACTACAGTCACCTGTCACTACTGTCAGCATGTCTGAGGCTAAACTAAATATCATCATGGTTAACGAAACTGGGACAAAGGTAACTTATGGGGTACTAGGACAAGATAGTCAGCTGAATTTGGAAGTTGAGCAAAGCCAGACATTGAAGAACTTGGAAGCGCCTATTGATATAAGTTTCTATCGTCCGGATCGAGGACCTATTAAGGTAATAACTAGAGCTAGCAAAGTCGGTGAATTGCAGGTTATTTTGCAACGAGGCACTGATTTTGACACCGATAAAAGTGTCTTATCGGTGCAAGAAACAGGACAGGTATTTTTGAATTGAGGGAGGTTTGAAGAGGGAAGGGGAGAGGGGGAGATGGGGAGATGGGGGGAAGGGGAGAGGGGAGATGTTAGTACTTGTAGGTTGGGTTGCGCGAAAGTGTGGTCGGCTCTCCCGTACATGTGGTGATAATAAAATTTTATATATTGTAGGGTGGGTTAGGCGGGGGTCATAATTTGTGAATTCTAGTATTGTTTTCCTATCAGCGCCGTAACCCACCAAAGATAATTTGTAGTACGATGTACAGTTTCCACCAAGAGCTCTGGAGAGCCGAAGAGGCAACGAAACCCAACACCTATTCTGCTTAAAGTCAGGTTTCACCCAACCTAAAAAGTCTAAGCGACAGCAGTCGAACTATTTAAATAGTCCTGTAATTGCTGAAAATTATCGTAAGAAAGCTGCTCCTTTTTAGGCAAGGTATCTAGACTAAAGGCTTTAGCTTCACTAATTTCTCCGGTATCTTGAACTAGGATATTCCCTTTTGCCTGGACTGCAACCACTACACAAATTGAATGGACTCTTGAATCACGCTCTGGCGAGGAATAAACTCCAACCAGGCGTTGAATACTAACTAAGTCCAAGCCTGTTTCTTCTGCTAGTTCCCGCTTGAGTGTAGTGGGGAGATCTTCACGCCACTTGACCATACCACCTGGCAGCGCCCAGAGTCCAGTATCACACCGCCTCACTAGGACTATGCTGCCGTCGCTCAATATAGGTACGATGTTAGTGCCAGTGACGGGGTGACGAAAGACAAGTCCCAGCAAGTACTGAGTAAGTTGCCGAAAGTAGGCTTGGTTGAAAAAGCCTGACAAGATATTAATCTAGCTCCCTGATGTTGATTAGAATACAGGATAGCACAGTCAGAAAATTGATTTCTGACAACTGGATGACAGTTCAAGACTATGTTCAGCTATTGAGTTTCTCCTTAACAAGGGCTTGAATTTTTTTGCCTTCGGCTTTACCTTTGAGACGTTGCATCGCTTGTCCCATGACTTTACCCATGTCTTTTGCCGATGCAGCTCCGGTTTGGGTAATGATTTCATCAATGATGTCATTGACTTCTTCCTCTGAGAGTTGCTCAGGCAAATATTCTTCGATGATGGCTAACTCTTGGGCTTCTTGTTGCGCTAAGTCATCGCGCCCAGCTTGACGGTATTGTTCTATGGAATCACGGCGCTGTTTGGCTTGCTGCGCCAAGAGTTCGATTTCTTGCGCTTCGGTAAGAGTCTCTTGCCCACTAGGGCGAAGACTGACTTCTTTTTCTAGCAACGCTTTTTTAATGCTGCGAACAGTTTCTAGGCGAGGTTTATCTTTTGCCTTCATTGCCGCTTTGATGTCTTCTGAAATTCTATCTTTTAAGCTCATTGACTTAAAACCTTGAGGTGTCTCTATTTGAGTTTATGATATCTTGCTCTCAAAGGTGTGAAACCTGCTGAAGGCTTCTTGTAAATTCTTCCCAGCTCTAATCATAACAAAACCTCAAGCTATACTCATAGCTCATCTGACTCAAAAAAAATGCATGCGATCGCAAAACTAATTGTACGATGCGCGATGCCCTCTCAGAGCATTCTCACCTTACTTTCACGGATAATCAAGAAATGGTTTAGGCATCGCCGCTTGCAATTTATTCTTCATACCTTTCAGAAAAGGCAATACAGAATCATTGTATTGTTTTTTATGTTTCTTGTAGTCAACTTTGATCGCACTCCACAACTGCTTTATTTCCTGCCATGTTGAGCATTTTTGTAGTTGACAGGCAACAGCATTTTGCCACTGTTGCAGTTGGCGATAGCTGACAAATTGCCCTCCTCTATCTCGACGATGAACAAAGAGAACACAAAACCAGAATTCGATTTTGACAATTAAAGATTCAGGAATTCTGAGAAACCGGGCAACTTGGCGCTTACTGATGCGGAATTTGGCAGCAGGTTGAAGGCGGCGAAATAAGCTAGTCATAGGATAGGAAATTAGGGTGCTTTTTAGATGATGGGGAGAGGGGGAGACGGGGAGAAGGGGAGAGGGGGAGACGGGGAGAGGGGGAGACGGGGAGAAGGGGAGAGGGGGAGAATTTATTGCTCTAAACCGACTTTTATCCGAGAGCTAAGAGGTGTTGTACTTCATTCAAATCAAAACTGCTATAGATTCAGAAATTACTGAATTCCTCCCCGAGATGAGGAGGGTTTCATAGAGTTTTTAAGAGGTGAACGAAATTTTGCGTGGAATTTTAATTCTCCGTGTCTCCCTGTCTCCGTGTCACCGCGTCTCCCTGTCTCCGCGTCTCCCTGTCTTGAGTTGATGCTCTATGGGTAAAACTGGGTCAAATATTACTATAAATTGATCATTTGGCATCAACCGACGGTAAGCTAGTAAATGACCTTCTGCATCAGAACGGCTACGGAACCTCGCAACCCTGATATTTTGCATCTTGGGAAGCAAGCGAACCAGCACCCAAGGCTGAAGGCGTTCTCGATAAGGCATAATTAAATTGTCTCCATCTATTTTGGAACCAGAGCCAGTGCCTATAGGTTGGTATCCCACTATGCACTGGCTTCTGCTCTGAGTTTGATCAGACCTTTACAATATACGACGTAAAGGTCAACTCAGTCAAATTGGTTAAAGTCGATTGGAGATTAGAAAAAAATGACTAGTTTTGGAGACAAGATTAAACAGAGAAGAGAATCACTCAATTTTACACAGCGGCAACTTGCTTTAGAACTGGACGTGACTGTAACCACTGTGCAAAACTGGGAATATGGTAGACATATCCCTAAACTAGCTCCAAAACAGATGAAACAATTGTGTGATCTTCTGAATTTCACACTAGAAGAATTAGCAGAGTAACTGTTATTAAATATTGGCAAAAGTAGCGATAGGAAAATATTATATAGCACTTCTCAAATTGGTGAGATACAAATTTCTTGGTTTTAGGCAGCAGGGAGTAGGGAGCAGAGAATAGAACTAGGTGTATCTCAGTTATTCGAGAAACGCTATATATTGTAGGGTGGGTTAGGCGTGGGTCATAATTTATGAAATCTAATATAGTTTTCCTATCCGCGCCGTAACCCACCAAAGATAATTTATCGACTAACTAAATATTTTATATAAATAACTTTATTTATTATAAGCAAGAATTAAAGACGCGGGGACAGGTCGACAGGTCGACGCGGAGACAAATTGGATGGGGATTTGACCCCAACCAATTTTAGGCACCGTATAGACGGTGGGGTATTTGATCCATATTAATTTCGATAAAATCTCTAGTTATTACTTATTACTTATTACTTATTACTTATTAATCATCTTACCAAACAATTTCCATATTTAATTCAAATCCAGGCAAGATTTCTTCACCAGATAAAATTGCTGGATTATCCAAAACCTCTAAAGTTTGCCCTTGGCGATAAATCTCAACTCTGCGTGTTTTGCGCTCAATTAACCAGCCCAATTTTACCCCACTATCCATGTACTCCCGCATTTTTGCTTGAACCTGGGTTAGGGAATCACTAGGTGACATTAATTCCAAGACAAAATCTGGTGTAATTGGGGGAAATTTTTCTCTTTGTTCAGGAGTGAGTTGATACCAACGCTCTTGTTTTACCCAGGCAAGATCAGGAGAGCGATCGCTTCCAGCTTTTAGTTTAAAACAAGTAGATGAATCAAAGAGTTTACCGAGTTTAATTTGTCGATTCCAGAAGACAAATTCACCTGCAATTTCAATGTTACGGTTTCCTGTTTCACCGCCTGTTGGTGACATAATAATCAGCTCTCCCCGAAGATTGCGTTCGAGTTTAATATCTGGATTGGCACGACATAGTTTATAAAACTGGTCATCAGTCATCTCCAGAACAGATTGTAGATTAATAGTGTAGGCTGTCATAATACTCAACTAAGTAGTCGGACATAATTAAAGTTAACTATGAGGAAGAGGGAGCAGGGAATAGGGAGTAGGGAGTAGCAAGGGTTTGAGGACAAGTAATATTTATTAATACAGCGAACAAAATTTATGTCTGACTATTTATGGACTTTATAATTAAGATTATTGCTATGAATCATATACTTTTAATCACCTAGTTGGAAAGCTACTTTAACCGCCCAGAAATCAATTTCTGGGCTAATAGCCAAAGTCCATTAAAATGGACTCAGATCTATTTATAGCGTTTCTCGAATAACTGAGATACACCTAGTTCTGTTTCCTGCTTCCTGCTCCCTACTCCCTGCTCCCTAAAACCAAGAAGTTTGTATCTCACCAATTTGAGAAGTGTTATATAACAAGCGTTTAGTCCTCTTTGAGAGGACTTAAGCTATGAGGCTGGGGTTTGAACCCCAGGCGGTGAATAGATTGGTGCAAGATCTGAGTATAAATTGCGTATTAGTTGCGATCGCAATTTATATTCTTTAATCTGCGATAGCAGACTAGATCTAATGTCAATGCATTTTCAACTACCAATTGAGTTACTGAGTATTTCAATTGAATGCTGCACCAACCATCCCAAAGTCAGCCCTAAAATGGAAGTCCCACTGAGAATCACAAAGGTTTGAGACTTGCTGAAGGATTTTCCTAACTTTGTGGCAATTACAGCCCCAGCTACAGCCACAGTCACAGCTCCAACCACAGCCACAGCCCCAGCCCAAGTCCCTACCACAGCCACAGCCACAACTAAAAACCAAAACATAGCAAAAATCATAGCAAAAATTATAGTCACAATCTCAGCCACAGCCCCAGCCATAACCCAAGCCCCAGCCACAGCCCAAGCCCAAACCACAACCAGAACCTTAGCCTCAGTTAAGAAGCTGCCTATAGATAAGTAAGATATTAACAATAGCACCAGCCAAATCCAGGGAATGGTTCTAGTTTGTCGAGTATCTGGTTTTCTAGGAGGTAAGGCAGGGGATTTCTTAGGTGATGGCCAAACTATCTCTTGTCTATAAGTTTTCTTAACTGGAGCTGGAACTACTACTTTCGGTGCTTTCGGCAACTTAAACACTGGAGGTGGAATTACTACTTTTGGTGCTTCTAGCAACTTCAACCACTGTTGCATCGACTGAGGGCGTTCTTTTGCCTCTAGTGCCATTCCTCTAACAATACTTTGATTTAGCCTTTTACTTATATTTGAATTTAACTGTTTTGGTGGAGGTAATTCTATATCAAATGCTTTACGATCAAACGAACTTGTAGGACGTTCACCAGTCACCGTATAGTAAAGAGTAGCAGCCAAACAATATATATCCACAGTCGGCTGACGATCGCCTTTCATCTGTTCAATGGGAGCAAATCCACCATGCCCTGGATGCATTGAGCTAACTGTAGTAGGAACTAGCTCTCCACAAATACCAAAATCAATTAGGACTGCCTTACCCTTACCGCGCAGCATAATATTACCAGGGTGGGCATCTCGATGAACTAATCCCTGTTGATGCACAAATGCCAGAGCATCGCCAATCTGGCGTATATAGTTTAGAGCCTCTGCTTCTGGCAAAGCCCCTTGTTGCCCCACTAACTCAAACAAACTTTTCCCTGGAATAAATTCCATCACCAGACAGTGAGTTTCAGCTTCTTGAAACAAATCACTGACTCGCACAATATGAGGATGAGGGTCTTGTGAGAGCTGAGCAATTAACTGCGCCTCTTTGATAAAGCGTCTTACATACTTATCGTAGTCTGGGTCACGTTTGAGATGCTCATTGGGAGTTTTAATCACCACCTGCTGGTTGAGGGTAGTGTGCAGCGCCTGGTAAGTAATCCCGAAACCACCTTGTCCGAGTACATCTCCAACTATGTATTTACCAGCTTGTAATTCCTGTCCCTCTTTCCAGACCATCAGCAAGTATTCCCGATGATTATATCAATTCTGTCACTGCACCCTTGGTAATTGCCCACTTGAGAGTTTACTCAGTTAATATCTTAGCTAATACCGATTTCATTGATGTTGGCGACAGATGCTGATGAGGCGGAGAGGCGGTGAGGCGGTGACAGGGGGATTAGTGTATAGCAGGCATCTAGGAAATCGGGATAAAATTGCACTTGCGATCGCAATACTTATTACTTAATTCCTAAGTATGTGCAGCTGCAAATACCTCAGCAGCAGTCAGAGTGAGCGCTCCCAACTGAGGAGAAACAATGGCATTATCTCCCCTTAAAGTCTCAATCTCCCTGTAGACACCCTTTTTGACACTCCTCGCGAGTAGAGCAACGAGGATTCTTTCTAAGCCCTTCGGGCACGCTACGCGAACACGGGGATTCTTATGAACTTGCCCTCAGAAAGCATACACCGACTGTCCGGCGGCGTTTGAAGCGATGTTTTTCGAGTTCTCGCCTTAACGACTTCCACATTTATACAAGATCTAGGATTTATGCTACCAGGGTTCCG
>JAAHGS010000048.1 GCA_010692645.1 Symploca sp. SIO2E9 | reverse complement strand
TGGTTTTCCCTCCAAGGCAGTGCAAAGTTGCGACCCTTCCGAGTACTCCTGTGAGCTTAGGGGGCGCTCAAGTTCCTGCTCTACTAGAGATAGGGCATCATCTAAGGGCAATCCACCTAGTTCGATAGAACGTCCTTCACCCCAGAGTTGACGTTCAACAGATGCCAGTAGGAAACTGAAGCTAGGCAACTGTTGTCTTAAGGTCTCTAATTCCTCAAGTTTCAGCTGCACAGAGTCTAACAAAACCAGAGCTTTTTTATCTTTTAGAGCCTGAAGAATATAAGTTTCTGTAGGTTTAAAAGCAACGCTACAGCTATAGAAAGCACCCCAGAGAAATTGCAGCAAGTCAGAGACGCATTGGTAGCTCCTCGAGGGAGGATAAACTATCCCATCGGGAAAGGCACTAGCAATTGAGGGGTGGTGAGCCAACTGCTGCATTAAAACCGTCTTGCCGATGCCGACAGCACCATAGAATTCTACCAATTGGTGGTGTGCTAAAGCTTCGAGCGCTACTTGAATTTCCTCCCTGCGCCCCAGCAGCAGGGGAAAAGAAGGGGGAGCTAACAGAATAGGAAGGGAATGAGGCTGTGGAAGATTTGGTTTCTTTTGTGGGGCACTAATATTGATCAGACTACCTGCAAGTGAACCAATTTGCACTTGCAGAATGCCGCTACTGGGAGATTGAGAGCTTACCTGCTCGATAGATCCAAATTGGATCACATGATTCCCTGCTAAGTTCGAGATTTGGTTGCTCATTACCTTAATTGTCAATGGTAAGGATGAAATATTCAATATTAAGGCTCAAATCGGAAGAATGATAATGGAAGAAACTACAAGTTCATTACCGGATAATCCGGAAATCAATTAACTCGAAAGGCAGGAAAATCCAGCGCTCCAGGGCGAATGGTTTATTTTTCGGGAACTCCAAGAAATAAATTATCCAATTGACTTAGAAACACGACGTAAGAATTCATCTCCCCGAGCCATCCCCCCGAGCGGGTGAGCGAAAAAAGGCGTGGGGAAATAAGTAAGCAGACGCTCCAGACGCCCAGACGCCCAAACGCGGAGAATTCAAGTCCCACACAAAATTTCGTTCACCCCCCCCTAGCCATCCCCTCGATGGGATATTTTTTTATTTGGAAGCCCCATTATCATCCTTCTGGTAGTCGCAAATGCCTTTAATTAAGTTTCATTCATCCACTGGGTTGTTACACTGCAACCAGCTTGAAAGGTCTCGCCCAATTAAATCTTGTAGCTTTAAAATATCATCTCGGTAAACAGAGGTCAGCTGCTTCCGAACATCCATAGGCAAAGGTGGTTTGCCCTTAACCAGGTTTTTATTCCCCAGATTTACTCTCCAATCAGAACCAAGTTTTTTTACTTGAGTTGGCAATAATTTCCTGAGCAATTTATTGGCAGAACTTTGACTTCTCAAAAAAGTCTCTAAATTCCTTAGGGAATGATGAAGAGTCCTATTTTTGGCAACCAAGGATTGATTGTGTTTTGTGGAGGTGTCTGGAACTAAGTTACTATCTACCTCGACGAACTGAAAAATATCTTGCAGTACTCTAGTAGGGTTGGCTTTGAGATCCTCGAAAAGGTATATCTTAATCAAATCAGGAGAAAATACATCGAAATATCGCTGAAGTTGACAATAGTAAAAGCCTAAACGCACGTAATGTCTATAACCCCACCAGATATTCGGTACGTAAATATCCTCGGCTTTGATTGCTTGGGAAAAATGAGTCAAATGATCTTGTCCTCTTAAGACATATTGAGCAAAATGTGAATGGGCTCTGTCAACGGGGTTACGGAGAATAACAATTAAGCGCATATCTGATTTATAGTCATGTATGCGCTGAGCAGTTCTCGGGTTATATAAGTACATGGGTGAAGCTTCACCGATAGCTTTCTGATTAGTTACTCCCTTGAATTGGATTTGATATGCCTCTGGGTCAGTCACTGAAACTCTTCGCAACCCTTTGTAGCGCTTCATTCCTCCTTCATCGGCTAGCCCATCACAGTTATATTTTTCTCCTTCAAAAGCAAAAAAATTTAGTTCTTTGATCCGACTCATATAAATGTCCGGATGCTGCGCTAAGTAGTGATATAAAGCTGTAGTTCCAGCTTTGGCAGCACCAATGATTAGAAAGTTAGGTGATAAGCAATTATTAGCTCGTGCTGTCTTGAAGTTTCTCTGTGATCTCTTGAAATCATCAATACGGACATCAAGGTGTTCAAGCTCGTTAATTCTAATCATTACTCTTACCAATAGCTAAGATTATTATGACTAATTTTAGAATCTGTTTTTATCTTGCTTATGGCACATACATTGCTCTATCTAAAGATTGAAATAATCTAAACAACAAGCTTGATCGCAATAATTTATATCTCTTCTGAGTTGCTTACCTACTTATCGATTTTTTTACTTTTTGCTATTAAAGTTAGGAGTGCATTGGTCATGTATTTGCATCAGCATCTACTCTTTTGAGGGCATCTATCTCATTCACAAGCAGTAAGCAAGTTACAATTAGGGCGATATATTTCTCTCCAAACTAGAAAATTATCGCCCTTTTCATTACCAATGGTAATAAAGAAATGCTTGCAGAGCTTCTTGAATCGCTTGAGATTCAGTTTCTTCTGCATGGAAAAGGGGATTTGAAAATTTAACTGGATCTCGCATTACAGCAGCAAATGCTTGGCGCACAATAGTCACAATCAATTCTGATAATTCGGCTTTAGCCTTTAGTTGTTGATGATACTGCTCTTGTTCAGATGAGACATACATTGGTGGTAGATGATTTAGGGCAATTACTGCCACCTCTATAGGATTGATATACTGAGTTAGCCTAGGAGAAAGCTGCAACCATTGACGCTCCACTTCCTTGTCAACTAGCACTTCTATAAGATTGTGGTGCGTTTTGCTTCGATGCCACTGCCTGGTTTGAGCATCAGCCTTCGCTATTTGTTGTAAAGTTGAACAGCCCTCAAAATTATAGTGTCCCATCAGCAGCACCCTCCCTTGACTATAAAAGTCCACCAACAACCAGTAGGGCAAAGCTGTACACATTTGCCCATACTATAAGTATTTATCTATGCTAGATGTTGTTGCTCTATAGTCGGGGTGACGCCATCACCCAATTATTGTGACGGAAGTCATAGTGACTTCCTCTCAAACCAGCTCATCTGTACAGATGATAAAGTTAGCAAAGCGTGACACCTAGTGTAATGAACCTGCAACCATGCATTCTCAAAACAAGGGAATAAATCCTGAACCTGGTATATTACCTTCGCTTATGAATGAGGGATCGAGTATTGTCGAAGCATCAAGAGTTGCAAAATCTAGACCAGGAATATCAAGGGGTACAATCCTAGAAACATCAGGTATGAATGATCCAGGGACAATCTCGGTGTCTACAAATTCAACGGGTTCCCACAAGTCTTCGAGAGAAGCTGCATCGCCACCATCGCCTACAATATCATCATTGCCTGAAGTTGATGTTGGTCTGAATTCTATATAGTCTACCCTAGCAAACTCCCCATTATCGACAATGCCCTGAATTGTAATTGTCTCTCCTTGTCTGAGAGACTGACCACTAATTGTACGCTTGCTGAAACTCTGGGAGCTAGCTGCAGAACTGCCTAAATTTTGGTCTAGAACCCATCTATCTGTCGAGACACCATCTAAGAGTAACTCCAGTTGCCCTACCCCATCTTGCTCATCGTAGTAGCCAACAACAATGTCATAAGTTCCTGAAGGACCAGAAAATTGAGTTGAAGCACTGCCAGTAGTACCTGAAGCATTGAATAGACTAATCAATTGTCCATCAGAAGCCGCGTTTGACGACTCAATGAGATAGTTGTCTAGATTCATCTGTTCAGCTTCGATCCGGATCGGTTCTTGCCCATTGCCGTCACCGGAAAGCACGCTGTTGCTATCGTTAAGTTTTGAGGAATTAGTAAAGGAATTTACCATCGTATAATTACCCGATTTTAGTTCAAAAAAACCTACTTCTCTATACAAAAGAGTGATTTATACTGACTTAACTATCTGTATAAATAGATTGAATTTAATTTGTGTGAAAATAACGTGTAGTCTTGAAAATAATGAAACGCTAACTTTTGATTAGATAATTGTCTAGATATGGAAACATTGGTTTGCAGAGGCAATAAATATTAAGACTATTTTTTTCTAAGTTTTACCTATCAGTATATTTAGATACGGACAAAAAACATCACAGTTAGACATCAAAAGTCAACAGTTAATTGTTAACTTTTGATGACCTAACAATCGATTCCAAACAGTATCAAGCTGGGGGATAAGGGCAAAGGATTGATCTGCAAACCTGACATGCTCCCTCAAGCTATCTCTAGCCAATCACAGAAGCAATATCAACCCAGCTGTTATCTGCGGAATTTGAAACAGGGTCAAAACCGATATAGTCTACCCTTGCATATTCCTCATTTTCAACAAAGCCCTGAATTTTAATCGTCGCTCCCTCAGTCAGTAATAGTCCGTTAATCGTGCGTGTCTTGCTGTTGTCCAGGCTAGGTTCTTCAGCACCTAGAATAATATCTCCTAGAACCCAGAAATCTACCAAAACGTCATTTACAAATACCTCTAACATCCCATACCCATCGATTTCATCAAAGTAGGCAACACTCAAGTCATATACTCCTGTAGGACCAGTGAATTCTGTTGAAGCTGTGCCAGTTAAAGGCTTCTCCTCTGGATAACCGGGCTGCAAAAGACTAATTACTTCTCCTCCAGAAGCAACTTCTTCGGGGCGGGACTCAACACGATAGGTATCAAGAGTCATATCTTCTGCTTCGACCACTATAGATGGAAGCTTAGCTCCAGGAGGCTTACCAAAGGCAGAATTACCAAAAACCACATAAGTTTCGCCAGCATCGACACTGCCGCCTTCAGCAAAAGGTGCCCCGATTAGTAAGTCATCATAGCCATCACTATTAATGTCCCCTGCACCACTGACAGCACGCCCTGAGAAGTCAGCTGCATCAATGCCATTAAAGACCATGCCTTGATAACCGAGGTTGGCAAGGTCAATTTCGCTAACCTCATTCAAATCCTGGCTACCAAAGATCAAATAGGTTGCGCCTGCATCAGGCATATTATTATCGCTTAAGGGTGCCCCAATCAGCACTTCATCAAAGCCATCACCATTGATATCTCCTGCACCACTAACTGAGTAGCCTGATAAATCAGCTGCATTAACGCCTTTGACAACAAACCCATCTCCAGCATCAAGTTGAGACAGATCAATGCTGCCACTGTTGCCGCCAAAGACTACATAGCTCTCTCCAGAATCAGGGGCATTGCGATCGGCAAAAGGTGCCCCAATAATTACATCATCATAGCCATCACCATTGACATCTCCTGCACCACTAACCGAGTAACCGGATTGGTCCCCCACACCAATGCCCTTGATTAGTAGACCATCATTGGGCGTGAGTTCTTCCAGTTCAAGGACACCACCGCTAGAACGACCAAAAACTACGTAGCTCTCTCCTGCATCTGGGCTACCATTGTCACCCAAAGGTGCCCCAATAATTACATCATCATAGCCATCAGCATTGAAGTCCCCAGCACTGCTGACGGAGTAGCCTGAAAAGTCAGCAATATCAATACCCTTAATCAGGAGACCATGACCTGGTTCAAGTTCTTGGAGATTGAGGGCACCAGTATCAATACCACCAAAAACTACATAACTCTCGCCTTGGTCAAGGTTTCCACCACCGCGAGCCCCAATAATTACGTCATCATAGCCATCACCGTTAAAGTCTCCAGCACTACTGACAGAGGAGCCTGAGAAATCAGCCACCTGCATGCCTTCAATAACTAAAGCATTTTCAGAGTCGGATACAGCTAAATCAACAATGCCACCACCAGAGCCACCAAAGACTACATAGCTCTTCCCTGCATCTGGGCGGATCGGACTTCCAGGATCCCCCAGAGGAGCACCAATAATCAAATCATCATAGCCATCGTTGTTGAAGTCCCCAGCACTGCTGACAAAGGAGCCTGAAAGGTCAGAAACATTAATTCCTTTAATGCGTAAGCCTGTGTTGCCAAGTTGAGCGAGATCGAGTACAGAGCGACGATTGTAGCCGCCGAAGACTACATAACTCTCCCCCGCACCTGGGAGCAAGGGATCAGCAAAAGGCGCTCCAACGATTAGATCATCATAGCCATCGCCGTTGATGTCTCCAGCACTACTGAGGGAGAAGCCAGAAAGATCACCAACATTAATGCCTTTGATCCTAAAGCCTGTAAAACCGTTTAACTCTGAGAGATTGAATTGTTGATTTTCCATAGTGAATTTCCCGGTGAAGTTTGGTTAGGGGAGTGCATGCTGGGAACCCTAAATGGTTGCTTGCCACCAAGCTGGGCAAATCGCCAAAAAGGGTTAGATTTTTTTTCAGTTTTCAAGCCGATTGCTTAGTAGGAGTGCATCCCATACTGAAACTTCGCCCAGCTAAGTGAGTGGTTTACTAGTAATAGCCAGTTATCTCTAGGCAGTAACTGCTCATTATTGAATTTTTTTTGATTAGCCCTAAGGCAAGTTCATCAAGCGATCAATGCTGTCGTTGAATCACCAATCAGGAGATGTAACTTCGAGCCTAAGACCAGGTATGACAGTAAAGCCTCATTAATGACAATCAACTCTATATTTAAGGTTATGTCAAACACGTGTTTTTGACAAAACAAATACTACATTCTTTTGAAGATTTAACTATTATAAAATCCTGACATATCGTAAGTTTTACTGTTATAAAATCCTGACATTTTTAACTCTGTTCATAGTTGATTGTTGATGGTTCATTGGGAAAGTATTCTACCATTGCCGAATACCAACCCAATGTTTGCGCACCATGGGCGCAGCGCGTAGCATGAACCATCAACCATCAACAATAAAAAGAACAATAAAAATACTTTCGACCTAATCGACAGAAATTTCAACGCGTCGATTGCGTCGCCCATTAGCATCAGTATCGTTAGATACGAGGGGACGAGTTTCACCGTAACCAACTACTAGCCAACGATACTGGTCATCTAAAGCACTGGCAAGATACTGCTCAACCGCCTTGGCACGACTAAATGAAAGTTTGCGATTTTCTTGAGCTTTAGCAGCGACTTTGGTGTGAACAGCAATGCGGATTGTTGACTTCGGAGTTTTGCGCAAATCAGCAACAATTTTATCTAAAATCAAGCCAGCATCTGGGCGTAGAGTGCTGCTGTTTTCCTCAAACAAGACATCGCTGGGTAAAGTCACTTTCAGCTTATCGGCCGAGGAGATTGTTTGGGATGAGGCAGCTGTTTGGTTAATACTGCCTGTTGCCCCTGAGGAGGTATCTGAACCAGAAGCCTGTTGAGCTTGAAGTTGCAAAGATATTGTTTCTAATCGCGCTTCTAAAGCTTCATCTTGAGCGCTCACACCGATTTCTTTTTCCAGCTGGAGGATACCTCCCCTAAGCGACTGCTGCTGTGCCTGCAATTGTCTTAGTTTAGTTTGTGCCTCCTGTCTTTGGGATGTTGTTAGCTGTGAGGTTAGATTCTCAGGAGTCGATTTTGGTGTTGAGTTGGAGTTAGGAGAAATAGTTGGTTTTTGATTATCAAGAGGCTTGAGGATTTTGGGCAACAAGGGTTTCTCAGGATTAGGATTGGGATAGATAATGGCAAAGAGAATGCCCAAAATCAGGGATATGCCACTGCCTACGCCTAGGAGTAGCAGTCGAAAAACTAACACTAGTAACCACGGACTTCTACCCGTTGAGCGGTTAGGAGAAGTATTGGGGGCTGAATTAGGGGATCGGGTCACTATCTTCCTGATTTTTATCCAGTCCTTAGAAGAATAACAGAGACAAGACTGATATTGCTCAGATTCATATACAAACTTATACTTGCAATATTATCACTTAATTGAAATAATTAAGTATAAAAATTAGTGAACTCAGAATGAAAACTTTCGTAAAAGAGTGATTGGATTGGTTTGTGACTTGGTATACATGGAAAAATAGCAACACCACCTTACTTTCTTAAGCGTTGCTCTTCAGATGAAACGCCCACTAGCACCCTCAACTCCTGATGTTCAAAAGAATATTCTGTTTAGTAGGATGGTTTTGCATGCAATCATCCCCACTGCCTTTAGTCGCTCTACTAATAATAGCAAATTGCTCATCTGTCAAGGCTGACCAATTAAATGTGCCTAACAATGTCAGCCAGTCATCAATACCATATTCCCAGTTATCAATTGAAGTGCCTGAAGAAATAGTCCCCGACATGATTGAATTAGGAGAGCAGATTGATCCCCTCGATAGTCCCCATCCAATCCCTTGGAATTGGGTCTTAGCGACTCATGCTGAAATGAGTGCCAATGATACTTCTGGGTTACGCTACTATCGCAGCCAATCGCTAGTTTCTCCAGATGGTACTTATGCAGCATATAGTCGCATTCAGATGCATGCACAGCCAGAACTTTACCGCAGCCGCGTCACTAGTGTAATGTTTGTGGAAAATCTACAGACTGGAGATTTGCGGACAATCACCCCCTCTTCTCCCTTGGCTGACAATCCTTTGCTCAGTGATCAACAAATGGATATGGCAGGAACAATCGCCATTTTGATTCCTATTTCTTGGTCATCCTCAAGTGAACGCATCTTGGGAAGACAGTTTGAAGGCATGTTGAGTTCATCAGATGCTTCTGATTATGCAGTAATTTGGGATCGGCAGCACAATCAGATAAGTACCTTAGCACCAGAGCAAATTGACTACAGCAATGCTGTATTGCTGGGTTGGAGTCAAACTAATCCAGATCGAGTTCTGTTTCGGGCTGGTGTCTTGGGTGATGAAGATTGGCCTATATGGGCTGTTGATCCTGATGGCAGTACTATCCTGGCTTTTGAGGAAGAACCGATGATTTACGGTCAAGTAGTTAACCAAGTCTGGGCAGGACCACAGGCACGTTGGTAAGAAGATTAAGTAATAAGTAATAAGTAATAAGTAATAAGTGACAACAAGAACATTTATTACTTTTTATTTAAAACTTATTACTTAAAAAGTATTTGTAGCAAACATTTAGATAATCGATTTTCTTCCTTGTTTTCAACAAATTGGATACTTGCCAGGATTGACTGCATGGATATGCTCACTTCCTGATGTTGGCCATCCCCGTTTATAAAAGGCTTCTTCTGGTTTCCCCCAGCCTAGCTGCAAGATAATTTCTAAAAAATCCGCTTTACCATGTCCAGAAAGATTAACCCATTCGCTTCTGTAAGCGAGCTTAGATACATAAGTTGACTGAATCTGGCGATAATCTTTGCTATTATTAATACTTAAGTATAAATCCATATTCCGGGTTGTACTGTGCCAAAACTCCAGAATTGAAGCTTTTGCTGCCTTGAGGATTTCCAAATCACTGGGGAGTGCTACTAGCTGGTCATGGACAGCAGGATAGTGCAGGGTTTCCCCTTTGATTTTCAGCTGCTGCCAAACTATGCCTGAGATTTGATTTTGTCGCTGGTAGCTGTGAACAGTTGCTTTGAAGTCTTGATAGGCGCTAAACTTCTGAATGCCATCAGGTTTTACAAATCGGTCAATCAAAGGATTGCCAGACACAGAAGCTGTTAGATTAAAGCGCTGCCCGCTCATGCAGGCGCGGCGCTCATCGGCTAAGATTTTGATTAGCTCTTGTGTGCTGTATACTTTTGACATCAGCACAATCGTTGAATTTCTTTTACCAGAATAGCGTGAGAAGGGTTAATTGTTCATTGTTCATCGTAAGCGCTAGGCCCATGCTGCGCAAACAGGGTTCACGTTCTTTAGGCAATTAACCATGAACTAAAGCAAAGTTATCGTCCATCCCAAGGCTAATCAGACCTTAGCTCAGTATTAATTTCGTTGAATGCACGCCGCTTGAGTTCGACTGATTCCGAACGAGGCAGTAAGTCGAACACTTCCCGAAAAACATCATCTACCTGCTCATAGGATACTTGCCCTACTTCATTGAGGACGACCTTGCTATCGTGGTTAATTATAACTATTTGCGGGACTAAGCCTTGGTAATAGTATCCCGGTTCTGTCGGTGTATAGCTAGACTCTGGCGATAGACTATCGATATTAATAGGAATAAAACTTGCGGCTCTTCCATAGGGTTGCTGTAGCTGCGATACCACCGAAGAAAATCGCTTGCAATCACTGCTATCTTCTACGTAAAACACCAATAGCGCTGGTTTCTCCTTTTTTAAGGACTCTGCCAAGTTGACCCGGGGTGGTACCAGGGAACCATTTCCACCATAAAGGGCAAAGATGTTGCCATCAAATCGGTCATCATTAAGTCCTGCTAGAGCTGGTGGTGTTCCCAACAGCAGCATACTGCTAAAAATAGCCATCAAACTCAGTAGACAAAGGAAAGCTATACGCCTCTGTGTAGAAGGGATGGCAAGGATGTTGAGCCGAAATCGTAACGAGTGCAAACTCATAGGTTAAATTTTGTCTCCTGTCACTAATCCTTACACTTTCCATTCCCATTTATTTGATGCACATGATGCTTGATTTGTCAAAGTTAAAATATTTTTGCTTTACTTTGCTTAATAAAAACTTCTGCCTCGAGGCTTGGAAGATTTAGACTTTTGAGCGCAGTAGTTTATGTAAATCAAATGACATAATCAGGGTTTTGGAGTTTACTATCCTTTTTTAGTCAAAAAAGACCATTATTACATTGAAGTTATATTATTCCACATTTAAAAAATCGGCGCAATCACCTAATAAATGAGAATTTTCTCAATAAGCAGCTAAATATGAAGTTAAATTACAAATTTTGGTTAATTGAAATACGGAGGCTTTCATAGCAGTTTTCATTTGAATGAAGTACAACGCCTCAAAGCTCTCGGATAAAAGTCGGTTCACAAGAATAATTTCTCCCCCTCCTCCTTCAACAAGCTGTACCTCACTCAATTGAAAAGCGCTATCAGCCTTATTTCTGGTAAAACTGAAGGGGATTCGCTAACTGGTGTTGTTTTTTAGTAAAGAGTCTATGTTTGCAGTCACTGTTGAACAGCAGCAATACAAAACCTACATGCTCTCGGATCAAAGTTCCCAATCCCAAATTGCCGTTGTTCCAGAACGAGGTGGTATCGTTACTAGTTGGCGCTTCCAGGGACAAGATATCTTTTACCTGGATACGGAGCGTTTTACAAATCCCACACTATCGGTGCGAGGAGGCATCCCACTACTGTTTCCCATCTGCGGTAACTTACCCGATGATAAATATACCCTCAACGGGCAGACTTATCAGCTTAAACAACATGGCTTTGCCCGTAATCTCCCCTGGGAAGTAACTGACGAGTCTACAGACGGGTGTGCTAGCTTAACAGTTAGTCTCAAGAGCAATGAGCAGACACGTGAGGTTTACCCCTTTGACTTTGAGTTAAATTTCACCTACAAACTTGAGGGCAATACTCTTGAACTGAAATACCGGCACACTAATCTCTCCTCCGAACCGATGCCTTTTTCAACTGGCATTCACCCTTACTTTTCCGTTGCTGATAAGAGCAAGTTAGTTTGTTCTATTCCATCTAACCAATTCCAAGTCAAAGGTGACGATACTATTCAAACCTTTTCAGGTCAGTTTGATTTCGAGCAAGATGAAATCGATATTGCCTTCATAAATCTATCAAAACAGCCAGCGATCGTCACTGACCAAAGTCGCAATTTAAAGCTAACCCTTAACTACGATAAAAATTACTCAACTTTAGTATTTTGGACAGTCAAGGGAAAAGATTTCTATTGTCTAGAACCCTGGAGTTCTCCGCGTAATGCTCTCAATACTGGTGAACACTTACTTACAGTTGAACCCGGTGCAACCATGGAAACTGTGGTGAGTATAAAAGTTGAACTAAGTTAAGCTAAAAAGTTCTTGACAACTATTAGGGAGTGCTGTTATTTGTTGGCAACACTCCCCCAAAGCTCCTAGCTTGATTAGTAAATGGAACAAGCAATTCAAAGACTGGGGAATAGAGGGGTTAAATTTAGGAGATAAAGGAGCAAAAAGTTATTTAACAAATAGGGAAAGAAAAGCACTCATCACTTGGCTTCAAGAGCAAAAGCACTGGGACTTGTCAGAACTAAATTATTCAACACTTGAGACAAGTGTACATCTATCAGTAAACTTTCTATGACAGCATCGAAGCTTAGTCATGTTAAGAGGAGAACACCAAGATGAAAAAATATGTATGCAACGTTTGCGGCTATGTGTATGACCCAGAAGAAGGGGATCCAGATAGCGGTATTGATCCAGGAACGGCTTTTGAAGACATACCAGATGACTGGGTTTGTCCTGTATGCGGAGTGGGTAAAGAAGATTTTGAACCAGAAGACTAGATATAATCTTTGATTTAGAAGTGGAGGATGTCAAGTTTTGCAACCTCTAAAAATTGTAGTAATCGGTGGCGGTGCTGCCGGTTTTTTTGGTGCAATTACCTGTGCCAGAACCTATCCCCAGGCGCAAGTTACTCTCCTAGAAGCCTCGCGTCAGCCCTTAGCCAAAGTGCGCATCTCCGGTGGTGGGCGCTGCAATGTTACTCATGCCTGTTTTGATCCAGCCTTGTTAGTGCAAGCTTACCCTAGAGGCAGCAAGGCATTACGGGGTGCCTTCACTCGCTTTCAACCAAAAGATACCGTCGCCTGGTTTGAGGCGCAAGGTATACAGCTAAAAACTGAAGCAGATGGGCGGATATTCCCAGTTACTGATAGTTCCGAAACAATAGTTGAGTGTCTCTTCCAGGCAGCTAAAGCAGCTGGCGTCAAGCTTTGCACTAGTACTGCTGTCAAGTCAGTTTCGCGACAACTCCCCCCACAATCTAATCCAGGCAAGTTTGACATTGTGCTCAAGAATGGAGATAAACTAGATTGCGATCGCCTACTCCTCACTACTGGTAGCAACCCTCTAGGCTACCGTTGGGCAGAAAATTTAGGTCATACAATTGAATCACCTGTTCCCTCTCTATTCACCTTTAATATTCGAGACTCTCGCCTACAGGACTTACCTGGAGTAAGCCTAAAAGAAGTACGCCTGCGATTACCAGATGCTGGAAAAACCCTCAGGGAAGAAACAGGATCATTACTAATTACCCACTGGGGTTTAAGTGGTCCTGTAGTTCTCAAGCTTTCTGCCTGGGGTGCTAGATTCCTACAGGAACATCACTACCAAACTCGTTTGATTGTCAACTGGCTGCCCCAGTATAAGCAAGAAAGTCTCCGTGAACTACTGCTGAAAGTCAAATCACAGTTGTCGAGGCGCTTGATAATTAGCAGTTGCCCTGTTCCCATCTCCAAGCGTCTTTGGGCAAATTTAATTACAGCTGTAGGCATTGAAGAACAACAAAGATGGGCTCAATTATCCAAAGGATCCCTCAACCAACTAATTCAAGAACTTACTCAAGGAGTCTACCTGATTAAAGGTAAAGGCATCTTTAAAGAAGAGTTTGTCACCTGTGGTGGTGTCAGCTTAAAAGAAGTAAACTTCAAAACCATGGAAAGCCGTCTGTGTTCTGGTCTTTACTTTGCTGGAGAAATCTTAGATATTGATGGTATTACAGGTGGATTTAACTTTCAGAGTGCTTGGACGACAGCTTGGATAGCTGGTTTAGCAATAGGTGAAATTAATTGAAACTCCCCCTCCTAGAAGTAGGGGGATTCTTAGTTCAACGATATGCCTTAAACCTGGGAGGAGGGGGCTTTGCTCAAATTTTGGTATAGCACTACGCATTTAGGTTAGGACATTTCTAAATCCAGCAAACCCTTTGACAGACTGCTGTTCCCTTTTCCCTGTTCCCTTTTCCCTGTTCCCTTTTCCCTAGCGCCTAGCGCTATAGACATATGAAGTTTAGTGAAATTGTTAAAAAACTCGATTCAGGAGAGTGCAATAGTCTCAATGTCAATCAAGAACTCGATCCAGAAATCAGAGAGGTTGCACCAGTTGAGCAAGCATCTGCTGGCAGCCTCAGTTATATAGAGGGTTCCAAGTTTAAGACTATGATTGGTAAAACCCAGGCAAGTGCCTTAGTTTTACCAAATGATGACAGCTTGCAAGCACAAGCCACAGCGCTAGACATGGCTTGGATTTGCGCAAGTGAGCCACGTTTGCTTTTTGCCAAAGCGATCGCACTTTTCTATCAACCCTGGCAACCAACACCGGAAATCCACCCCACTGCTGTAATTCATCCCCAGGCTGAACTAGGTTCCAATATCTATATTGGTCCTCATGTAGTAATTCAGGCAAGAGTCAAAATTGGTGAAGGCGTCTGTATCTATCCCAATGTCGTGATTTATCCAGAAACACAGATTGGCGCGCGCACTATCTTACATGCCAACTGTACCATCCATGAGCGTACCCAGATTGGGGCTGATTGCGTCATTCATAGCGGTGCCGTGATTGGGGCAGAAGGTTTTGGTTTTGTTCCCAGCCCTACTGGTTGGTTCAAAATGGAACAATCTGGTTATACAATTCTAGAAGATGGAGTTGAAGTCGGTTGCAATAGTACTATTGACCGCCCAGCAGTAGGGCAAACACGCATTGGTCGCAACACCAAGATTGATAATCTAGTGCAAATTGGTCACGGTTGCCAAATTGGAGAAAACTGTGCCTTGGCAGCTCAAGCGGGATTAGCCGGAGGTGTAAAAGTTGGTAATCAAGTACTGATAGCAGGTCAAGCGGGGATTGCCAATCAGGCAAAACTTGGAGATAAAGCCATTATTACTGCCAAAGCCGGTGTCCACAACGACGTTGAATCATGCGCAGTTTTCAGCGGTTATCCAGCCGTTCCCCACAACATTTACCTCAAAGCATCTGCTATTTACCAGCGTCTTCCAGAAATGTATCAAACCCTGAGGCGACTTGGGCGACAGCTTCGAGAACATTAATAGTTTCAGAAGTTATAGGAGTTATATCGATTACCTAAATGTTTGCTACAAATACTTTGTAAGTAATAAGTAATAAGTAATAAGTAATAAGTGAGAAACTTTTTTGTTTTGAAGGAGGCAGGAGTGGAAAGGTAGGAGGCAGAAGCCTCGGTCACTTATTACTTAAAATCAGACTATTTGTAGCATTCTTTTTTATATTTGAGATTAGATCAAGAGTTTAGGAGGCGAATGGTTAATCAACATCCTCTCCCTCTCTCCCTCTCTCCCTCTCTCCCTCTCCCCCTCTCTCTTCTGAACTCCTAATACAGATGAACACAGTAGATTATCTCAGAATTAGCCTGATTGACCGCTGCAATTTCCAATGTCAGTACTGTATGCCAGAAGGAACAGAACTTGACTATATTTTGCGACAAGAACTGCTCAGCCATGAGGAACTAATAACGCTGCTCAAAGAAGTCTTTATCCCGATAGGATTTAGAAAATTCCGCCTCACTGGTGGCGAACCTTTACTGCGCCCTGGTGTTGTCGATTTAGTTAGAGAGATTGCTTCCCTTCCCCAAACCCAAGATTTGGCAATGACTACCAATGCCTTCTTACTTGCAGGTATGGCACAAGCACTCTATGATGCCGGTTTGCGGCGCATTAATATAAGTCTCGACTCCCTTGAACCAGAGACGTTTGGTAAAATTACTGGTAATCAAGGGCATTGGCGCTGGCAGAAAACTTGGGAAGGGATTCAAGCTGCCTACCGCGTTGGATTTAATCCACTGAAACTAAATGTGGTTGTGATTCCAGGGATTAACGATCATGAAGTCCTGGATTTAGCAGCCCTAAGCATTGAGCGTTGCTGGCACATCCGATTTATTGAGTTTATGCCAATTGGCAATGCTCAGCTTTTTGGTGAACTTTCCTGGGTGCCTTCAGAACAATTGCGGCAGCAGATCCGAGAGCGCTGGGGCTTGACAGAATCTACTGTTCGTGGTAACGGTCCAGCTGATGTTTTCCAGATTCCCGGTGCTCAGGGAACTCTAGGATTTATCTCTCAGATGTCAGAATGTTTTTGCGATCGCTGTAACCGAATGCGCCTCTCTGCTGACGGCTGGCTGCGCCCTTGTCTACTCAATGAAACTGGTCAAATTGACTTAAAAACTGCTCTACGCAACGGTGTTGATACCACTGATTTAAGAGAGCAAGTCTCTCAGCTACTGATGATTAAATCAGAAATCAACTTCAAGCAGCGAGACTCCGGAACTGAAGGCATCTATACCCGTACTATGTCACAAATTGGCGGTTGAACTCTCCCCTATCTAAAAAAATATGAGCTTATAAATTAAAACAAGGCAAGCAATAAGCTTTAAGTAATAAGTGAGTATTTAGTTAAACTTATTACTTATTACTTATTACTTATTACTTATTACTTATTACTTGGGCGACAATGATAACTCAATTATCAAATCCCAAATTCTTAGGCTTTTCGTGAATAGTACTCAACCACTAGCAGTTCATTAATTTGCAGCGCCACCCACTCACGCTCGACGACACCATTAACCTTGCCGATAAGAGTATTTTTGTCAAACTCTAAGTGGCTCGGAATATTTGCCAAGCCAGGATATTCCATATTTTTTTGAACCAACTGCTTAGAGCGGTCATTGTCTCTGATACCAATTACGTCCCCAGGGCGGCACTGATAGCTGGCAATATTGACCTCTTTACCATTAACAGTCACATGACCGTGATTGACTAACTGACGAGCACCGGGGACAGTACCCGCCATTCCTAGGCGAAATACGGTGTTATCAAGTCGCATTTCTAGCAGTTGCAGCAAGCTTTGACCTGTTGAACCAGTGGCGCGACGAGCTTTGCGTATATAGCGAATCAACTGCTTTTCCGTAACTCCGTAGTTGAAACGAAGTTTCTGTTTTTCCTCAAGTCGGATTGCATATTCTGAGCGCTTCCGGCGGGCTTGACCATGTTGACCTGGTGGATATGCGTGACGAGGCGTCTTGCGAGTCAAACCTGGCAAATCACCTAGGCGACGCACAATCCTAAGGCGCGGGCCTCGATATCGTGACATATAGTTTCCTCTTGACTGTACTGTTCTAAGTTTTCACCCAAAACTATTATCATACACCATAGAGACTACTCCAAACTTATCCCCGAAACGGGTGAGCGAAAAAAGGTGTGGGGGAACGAGTAAGCAGACGCTCCAGACGCGGAGAATTAAAATTCCAACCAAAATTTCGCTCACCCCCCTCTGGTAGTCACAGAGGGAAGTTAGCTTGAACAGATTTGTCGAACTCACCTTAATCTGGTAGATTCAGGCGTGGACGTTCACCGAAATCCGGTAATTGCACAGGATGGGCATCCAACTGTGCCAGAATAATTGCGATCGCTTTTTCTAGTTGTGGGTCTTTACCTTGGGCCCATTCCTGGGGCATGACCTCTACTTCTATATCTGGATCAGTTCCATAGTTCTCCACATTCCAGCCTACATCACTAAACCAAAAGGAATACTCAGGCTGAGTGATAATACTGCCATCGATTAGTGAGTGACGAGGCCAGATGCCAATCACACCTCCCCAGGTGCGTTTGCCAATCAGGGTACCCAGTTTCATCAATTTGAAACAGTGACTGAAAATATCTCCATCTGAACCTGCCAATTCATTAGTAAGCGCTACAGTCGGTCCCAGAAGCGAGTCATCAGGATAAGGTTCCGGTTTACCCCAGCGAGATACAGTATAGCCGATGCGCTGTCGTGCCAATTTTTCTAGAATCAGTTGTGAAACGTTCCCGCCACGGTTGTAGCGCAGATCCACAATCAGCCCTTCTTTATGTACCTCAGCAAAGTAGTAGCGGTGAAACTCAGCGTAACCATACGCCCCCATATCCGGGATGTGGACGTACCCTACTCGATTATTAGTGGCTTGGGCAACTTGTTGATGATTGTTCTCTACCCATTCGCGATAGCGTGCTGGAGTCTCACTGCTGAGGGTTTTTACAGTTACAGTTCGATTTTCCTCCGAATTGGCACTAGCGAAAGTCAGAGTAACTTCGCATCCAGACTGATTAACTAGTAGTTCTGAGGGGGAAAGATTTTTACTGACTCGTTGTCCACCAATAGCTAGGAGAAGATCCCCTACTTCAACATTTACTCCCAAGCGATTTAGAGGAGAGTCTAGTTTCTCATTCCAGCAATCACCCTCAACAATGTGTTCGATGCGATAAGCATCTGAGTTGGAATCATAGGCAAAATCAGCTCCCAGAAAGCCCAATTGGTAATCAGGTTGTTTGCGGTAATCCCCTCCATATTCATAGGCATGAGAGGTTCCTAGTTCCCCCTGCATTTCCCAAATTAAATCGGAAAATTCCGAGCGAGTGGTAATTTTGTCAAGTAGGGGTAAATAACGCTGGTAAACACGCTCCCAGTCCACACCAGACATATCCTCCGTCCAGAAGTGCTCTTTCTGCAATCGCCAGATTTCTTTGAGCATTTGTTGCCATTCCCTGGGTGGAACTACCGGAATTTTGACTCGACTGAGGTTTAACCAGCCACTTTTTCGCCCCGCTTCATTACTTGGTTCCTTCTTGGCAGATAGTTTACTGATGGCGCTAACTCGCAGACGCTTTTGAGAACGGTAAATTAAAGTTTGGTGATCTTGGGCAACCTTAAAACTTGTAACTGAGGTTGCTAGAGTATCCTGCTTATGCTCTTGGAAGTCGTAAACTTCTAGTGTTCCTTGAGCTGTATGATTGAGGCTCCCCTGAATTGGAAATGAGGTAAACAGAACTTTCCCCTTAACTCCCCAAACCTGACTATAACGACCTTCCGGTACTGGGAAAGCAATAATCCTACGTTCAATGCCTTCAAAGTCAATCTCCACAGTCGGAATCTTTTTGTCTTTGGATTTTTCTGGAGATTCCTGCTCAGATTCTGTAGAGTTATTCTCAGTTTCTGCCGCTTCTTCAGCGTTTCCTTTGGCAGCAGAAGCCGATAAAGCCCTAGGTACTGGCACAAAAGGCGAAGGGGTTTCCTTTTGCAGGGAAATCAAAAACGGACGCATCCCACCAGGAAAATTCAGGTCAAAGTAAATATTGTCAGAAACTGGATTGAATTCTCGTAGGGAGAGAAAATATATAAATTTCCCCTCTGGATCGAAAGCAGGACTAATATCTCTGAACCTTGGTGGTGTTAGACAATAGGTTTTTTCATCTTCAAGGTGGCAAACTTTAATCGAAAAGGTGAGTTGAGTTTGTGCGCAGCTATAAGCTATCCATTGACCATCTGGAGACCAACAAAATCCCTTGATTTGAAAGTAGTCACTTTTATCTAGCACTCGACTCTGTTTAGTGTTTAAATCCACTAGAATTAATTCTTGCCGATGATTAGATAAGACCAGTTGGTCTGCAGTGGGCGAAACCTCCATAGCAATTGCTCTGCCAAGATCGAGACCAAGCAACTGCTCCATCTCAAAATTGAGGTCACAATTATGGATTTCAAGTTCTTCAACGCCACTGCGGTCAGAAATTGTGACCAATCGCTTTTGATCATTAAGCCAGCGAGTTAAACGATAGCGAATATGATCTGACGGCGCTAATTGGGTTACAGCTCCCTCCCAATTCCCAAAATAAAAGCTTTTGCCACGGGTAGTAATGACTGTGGAATGACCTTCTGGATGCAGACAATAGTCTTCCAGAAACTCGCCAGCCTTAATAAACTTTCTCTGCCTTTGTACCTGAGGGGAGTGGAATTCAATTTCAATAGGGCGATTTTCCTCAGACTCTAAATTGAAACAGAAGAGTTCTCCACCAGCGTGATAGATAATTTTGCGACCATCACTAGTGGCATTGCGGACATAATATTCCCAACTGTTAGTAAGTCGTTTGAGGTCTTTGCCGAAAGGAGTACAGGAGTACAGATTACCAACCCCTTCGTGGTCACAAATAAAATAGATTCTCTCCCCCAGCCACATCGGGGAGGCTTGATTGCCTTTGAGTTCAATCAGTTTTCGGAATTCTCCATTTCCTTGGGGATCAATCCAGATTATCCCTGCTTTACCTCCCCGATAACGCTTCCAGCGTGCAGGATCGTTAGTATTCCTGCCAATGACAACTCCACCGTCAGGACCATAGGAAATATTGTGAGCCATACCCACATTTAAATCTTGCGGTAACCCTCCTTCGGCGCTAATGGCATAAATCTTAAAGATACTTCTGAAAGGTTCTCCCCCATTGCTGGCAAACAAAATTGACTTGCCATCTGGACTCCAGCCTACAACCTTAGAATTAGCACCGAGAAAGGTGAGACGTCTAGCGACTCCGCCCTCACTGGGCATGCAGTAAACTTCCATGTGACCTTCTTCGCGCCCCATGAAAGCCAGATTCTTGCCATCGGGAGATAGAAAAGGACAGGAGACTTCAGCTAAGTTAGCGGTAAGCCGCACCGCAACTCCACCCTCAGCTGGAACCATCCACAAATCGTCTTCACAAACAAAAACTACTCTTTTGTCCTCAATGGTAGGAAACCGATAATAACCGGATTGCCTTATGATCATTACTTTTATTTGCTCAAGGTTGACCTATCCTCACGTTAAAACGACGAGGATTAAAAACGTAGGGACAGGTCGATGCGGAGACACACCAGACTTTCAAAAGATGGGGATTTGACCCCAACCAATTTCATGCACCCTATAGACGGTTGGGTATTTGACCCAAATTAATTTCGATAAATTATCCAATTGATGCCAGAAACACGATATAAAGATTCATCTCCCCATCTCCCCATCTCCCCATCTCCCCATCTCCCCCTCTCCCCCTCTCCCCCTCTCCCCCTCTCCCCATCTCCCTGCTCGATTGGATATTTTTTGATTTGGAAGTCCCTTATCACTGATCCTATCTTTCCCAAAGCCTATTGGTGTCTATATAAAATACCAGGAGTTTGTGATCGAGTGAGCTTAAATGTCAGATAATTTAGGTGGGGAAAAGGTAAAAGTAAAATGAACTACAGAATTTTGAGCGAAGAAACCTACCAAGCTTTGCTCGATAGTGCCAAAGCCGTCGCCACTCATTGGATAAATCGCCAGGAACAAGGGGAAGCAGTAGAAACTGAATTTAGACAAGCCCAGGAAGCTAAGATATTAGTTAAGCAACTCTCTTCGATTCATCACCCAGATTTTCTACTGCCACCATCTTTGCCAGATGGTACTCCTGTGATTGTTTCCTCCAAGGTGTCGCCGGATTTTCCAGATGCCTACACCTTGATGATGGCAATCCAAGCTTACCCAGGTGTGGTTGTGCGCCCTCCTCAAGAGGATCAACATTATGGCTACTGCGTTTGGAGAATGGTTGATGCCTACGGCGCTTCTGATGGTGATCGTGGCTACAAGGGCGAATGGGTTTTGAAGCGCTTGGCTGACATTGCTGGATATTCAGGATCACACTTCTGGGCTTATCGTTTTACTTATGAAGAAATGATGAAGCGTCGTGTTGGATTGACTGCAGTCGAGGCATGAGGGCGTAAAATTAAATTCTGCTGTCTATTGCCTGACTCGATTGCCTTCGGCAGTGATGCCAAGGGCGTCAATCAAGAAAATCTATTACTAATCGTCGAAATTTTCTTCAGTCTGTAAGCGCACAGACTCGGCGTTGGAATGTAAACCTTCAGCTTCTGCTAGCACTTGGATCGCATCAGCAACTTTGTAAAGTGCTGTCGGTGAATATTCAATCAGACTTGAGTGCTTCATGAAGGTTTCTACACCTAGAGCAGAGGCGTAGCGTGCAGCACCGGAAGTGGGAAGATTATGATTGGGACCAGCTAGGTAATCTCCCACGGCTTTAGGGGTTGAGCTACCTAGAAAAATTGCACCAGCGTGATCGATTGATTCGAGTAATTCCCAAGGTTGAGTAACTTCGAGTTTTAGGTGTTCTGGTGCAAATTGGTTGGAAAGTTCAGCAGCAGTATCGAGGCTATCGACAACTACAATTAGACCATAGTGAGCGATCGCTTTTTCTGTCATTAGCCGTCTGGGATGGTTTTCCAGTTGCAGCTCAACTTCTCTGTTTACTTTGACAGCCAGCTGAAAATCCGTTGTCAACAGAATTGCTGCTGCCATTGAATCATGCTCTGCCTGCGCCAACATCTCGGCAGCAATGTATACAGGATTGGCAAATTCATCAGCAATAATTAGCACCTCAGACGGACCAGCCAGGGAGTCGATGCCCACGATTCCGTAAACTAGTTTCTTTGCCAGGGTTACGTAAATGTTGCCTGATCCAGTGATAACATCTACCTTAGGGATGGTTTCTGTTCCGTAGGCTAAAGCTGCGATCGCTTGAGCGCCGCCCACCCTGAAAATCTGGTGAACGCCAGCTTCCTGGGCTGCTACTAGCACCGCTGGATTAATCTTATTGTCTACTCCCGGTGGCGTCACCATTACAATCCGAGGCACCTTCGCCACTTTTGCCGGGATCGCATTCATCAAGACAGCGCTTGGATAAGAGGATCTACCCCCAGGTATATAAAGCCCAGCAGAATCCACTGGTCGATAGCGTTTACCTAAGACTACCTCATCTTCGCCAAATTGCACCCATGACTTGGGGAGCCGTTGCCGATGAAATGCCTCAATTTGAGACTTCGCCAACTCAATAGCATCCAGTAACTCCTTCGGCACCTGTTGGTAGGCAGCGTCTAATTCTGAGGCGCTGACACGCAGTTGCTCAGGAGTTAGGTAATTTTGGTCAAATTCTTCTGTATAGTGCAAGAGTGCTTTGTCTCTCTGGCGCTTTACCCGATGTAAGACCTCCCGCACTGTTGCTTCTTTGTGAACAATTTCATCTTGGGAAGTGCGATCGCAGATCCTCCGCAGTTCCGTTTGTGCCTCAGCCGGCTGAGTAATGATTCGCAGCATGGAGTCGGAGTGCCTATCATTAGGTATTACCCATCTGAGACTAGGTCCGCAAGCTCCCCCTCTCAGAGGGGTGCATTGTACCCAGGCTCTCCTATATAGCTTAACCTGGATTTTTCTGGGGTCGTTATCCTTTCAGAATTGATGTTATATTAGTTATTCAGGTATTTTGTTTGTTATCGAAAACAGGCTTTCCTAGAGATTACTGTGGCTAATAGCAAGTCCGCGCTCAAGCGTATACAAATCAACGAACGTAATCGAGTCCGTAATAAGACCTACAGGTCAGCGGTGAGAACACTGATGAAAAAGTATTTCGCCGCTCTAGAGGATTACGCTCGTCAACCGAGTCCAGAATCATTACAAGAGGTACGTAGGGAGATGTCTGTAGCTTACAGCAAAATTGATAAAGCTGTAAAGCGGGGCGTTCTTCATTCCAACAATGGCGCTCGTAAAAAATCCCGTCTGGCGAAAAAACTAAAAAGTATCGAAGCTCAACTCAATTCTCCTACAGGAGAAGGAGACTCAACTGCTTCTTAGATTTAATTTAGTGGTGGTGGTGGTGCTTGTAAGTCCCCTGTTTACCCTACGGGTTAGTGTCGCGAGGATACTACAGTATCCTCCTTCTTGGTAGCGACGATGGGGGAGACTAAGCCTTGAACTGATTATTCTATAGAGCAGATGGCTAAGCCAAAACCTCTACCAGAATCTAGCTAGAGTTCTAGTGGCAGAGCCTATAATTATCAAGAGTTGAGGTTCCAACCTCAATATATAGCAACGGACATGTCGGTTAGGACATCGTATTTTGATTCAAAGGGAACAGGGAGCAGGGAACAGGGAGCAGGGAACAAAAAACAACAGGTAACAAGGAAGTGTCCTAACAGCTGTGGCGACTGCTACAATTTCAAGTTATCGACTTTAAGGTTAACAGAAGGTGAGGTTAATCAACAGTTAAATCTGAAGTCAACATTAATAGTGGTAAGTCGATGGATGCCTTGATCATCAATGGGCATCAAGAACCCAGTTTTGATTTCGACGGCGTACAAAAATTAAAAATGAGTTGTGCAACTAATAGGGAGGGGATGTCACAAAGCCAATCAGGAGGGAAACTGTAGATAGGTTAATCCTACGGTAATTTCTTGAAACTAGGCGGCAGATTGTACTGATGCAGTTGATAGATACTCACGTTCATATCAATTTTGATGTCTTCGAGGCGGATCGTTTAGCGGTGAGGGATAACTGGCGTGAAGCAGGAGTAGTCAGGCTAGTGCACTCCTGCGTAGAACCAGCAGAGTATGCTGGAATTCAAGCACTGGCTGATCAATTTCCTGAACTATCATTTGCTGTCGGTTTGCATCCTCTGGATGTAGATAAATGGACATTGCAGATGGCAGCTCAGATCTTATCCTTAGCTAGTGCCGATTCGAGGGTAGTAGCAATTGGTGAAATGGGATTGGATTTCTTTAAAGCCAAAAACCAGCAAGAGCAAAAAGCAGTTTTTACAGAACAATTGGTGATTGCCCAGCAACTTAACTTACCAGTGATTATCCACTGCCGCGATGCGGCTGCTGATATGGCAAAAATATTACAGGATTTCTGGGAAAACAACGGTTCAGTCAGAGGTGTGATGCACTGTTGGGGAGGAACACCGGAACAGACGCAGTGGTTTTTAGATTTGGGATTCTATATTAGCTTCAGCGGCATAGTCACCTTCAAGTCAGCCAAGCAGGTTAAAGACTCAGCAGCGATGGTGCCGAGAGAGCGTCTTCTAATTGAAACTGACTGTCCTTTCTTGGCACCAGTCCCTAAGCGTGGGAAACGCAATCAACCAGCCTATGTGCGTTATGTAGCAGAATGTCTTGCCCAGTTGCGAGGTGTTCCGATTGAAACCATTGCCAATCAGACAACAGAAAATGCCTGTGAACTCTTTGGTCTTGATCTTCCAAGCAATTCAATAGACACTGAAGCTGCATAGAGTCAACTATTGTGCATCTAGAATTTTACTTTCGACTTTTGAAAACTCGCTTTACCTCTGTCCCTCACCCTTCTATAGATGCAAGTTAAATGGGTGGAAGCTTATTAGCTCTTGAGAATCCAGTGTTCTCCCACTAATCATCTCTGCGCCATAATTGAAATTAAACAAGAGTAACTATGGATCAAATTGTCCCTTTAACAATTAAACTAACTCAACTGGATCAAATGCAAGTACCTATAGGACTTAAGTCAACTAATCGGGGCCTATGTAAGTTGATTTTGGCGCTGGAAAGAGCTAGCTTTCTGTAAAAGTTGTCCACCACAAGAGTCTAAGGTTGGTACACCAGGCTCAATAAGTTGCTAATTGAGTATAAAGACCTACAATTTAATAGCTATTGAACTCTAAACTTGAAAAATCAGTCATTCCCAAGGATTACAATAATCACTTTGTTTGCTGCTACTCTCGATCCAAAACCACAAACCCTCCAGTTGCTAAAAAGCTATTGGCTTGGTAAACATCCCCAGCTAGCAACTAGTTTTCTCCTCATTAGAATCACCCATAGCTAAGGACGAAATCCAACCTTGAGCAGTACTTTGCCTCTGATTTTCCCATAATTTAGATAGATTGCAGATTTTCGATTGGGCATGCTCTAGAGCCATTAATTATCTCTAGACATCGGGTTAATTAATTTATATTCCCCGCTCCCAAATCTAAAATCCCTTTTTCCCTGCTGCCACAACTCACCCAGTCAAAGAAAACGCATGAGTAATCAAATTTACACTACCCCCACTCCAAATTACACTGTCCCCAACTATATGTTGCCAGACTTAGTGGAAATTCAGCGTTCTTCTTTTCGCTGGTTTCTGGAAGAGGGGCTAATCGAAGAACTCAACAGCTTCTCACCAATTACTGACTACACTGGCAAACTAGAGCTGCACTTTTTGGGTCAAGACTACAAACTCAAGCGACCAAAGTACGACGTTGATGAAGCCAAGCGGCGAGACAGCACCTATGCCGTACAAATGTATGTACCCACAAGGCTAATCAACAAGGAAACTGGCGAAATTAAGGAACAAGAAGTCTTCATCGGCGATTTACCCTTGATGACAGACCGAGGCACCTTCATCATTAACGGTGCTGAGCGAGTGATTGTCAACCAAATCGTCCGCAGCCCAGGAGTTTACTATAAATCCGAAACTGATAAAAATGGACGCCGTACCTACTCTGCGTCCCTGATTCCGAACCGTGGGGCGTGGTTAAAGTTTGAAACTGACAAAAATGACCTCGTGTGGGTACGCATCGACAAAACCCGCAAATTGTCAGCGCAGGTACTTCTCAAAGCCCTGGGACTCTCAGATAATGAAATTATCGACGCCCTACGACACCCAGACTACTATCAGAAAACCCTTGAGAAGGAAGGCAATCCCAGCGAGGAAGAAGCTCTCATGGAGCTCTATCGCAAACTGCGCCCAGGGGAACCTCCCACAGTCAGTGGTGGTCAGCAGTTGTTAGACTCACGCTTTTTTGATCCCAAACGCTATGATTTGGGTCGAGTTGGTCGCTATAAACTCAACAGGAAACTAAGGTTAAGCATTCAGGATACGATCCGGGTACTTACACCTCAAGATATCTTAGCAGCAATTGATTACTTGATCAATCTAGAATTTGACATTGGCAGCACTGACGATATCGATCACTTGGGCAATCGGAGGGTGCGCTCAGTGGGTGAACTGTTGCAAAACCAGGTGCGCGTTGGACTCAACCGCCTAGAGCGTATCATCCGGGAGCGAATGACTGTCTCTGACGCCGACACCTTGACACCAGCCTCACTGGTAAACCCCAAACCCTTAGTAGCAGCAATTAAAGAATTTTTCGGTTCTTCTCAACTGTCCCAGTTTATGGATCAGACCAACCCCTTGGCAGAGCTAACGCACAAACGCCGCTTGTCTGCCCTTGGTCCAGGAGGTCTAACTAGGGAGAGAGCTGGTTTTGCGGTGCGAGATATTCACCCCTCCCACTACGGCAGGATTTGTCCAATTGAAACGCCAGAAGGCCCCAATGCTGGTCTAATCGGCTCATTAGCAACCCATGCCCGGGTTAATGCCTACGGTTTTATTGAGACACCATCTTACCCAGTAGAAAATGGGCGAGTAGTCAAAGACAATCCGCCAAGATACATGACGGCTGATGAAGAAGATGACTTGCGGGTAGCACCGGGAGACATCTCCATGGATGAAAATGGTTACATCTTGGGCGAGTTAGTGCCAGTGCGCTATCGCCAAGAATTTACAACCACAACTCCTGATCAAGTAGATTATGTAACCGTATCGCCGGTGCAGATTATCTCGGTGGCAACATCCTTAATTCCCTTCCTGGAACATGATGATGCCAACCGGGCGCTGATGGGCTCCAATATGCAACGGCAGGCAGTACCACTATTACGACCAGAACGTCCCTTGGTAGGAACCGGCTTGGAAGCTCAAGCAGCAAGGGACTCAGGTATGGTTATCGTCTCTCGCACTGATGGGGAAGTCACCTATGTCGATGCCAAAAAAATGCGCGTTGCCGACGCCAGTGGTCATGAGATTGAGTATGAAATCCAGAAGTACCAGCGTTCCAACCAAGATACCTGCTTGAATCAGCGTCCTTTAGTATTTGAGGGCGACGACGTCGTAGTTGGTCAAGTACTGGCAGATGGCTCCGCCACCGAAGGCGGTGAAATTGCTCTCGGGCAAAACATTCTAGTGGCTTATATGCCCTGGGAAGGCTATAACTACGAAGACGCGATCCTAATCAGTGAACGGCTGGTTATGGATGATGTCTATACCAGTATTCACATCGAAAAGTATGAAATTGAGGCTCGCCAAACCAAACTAGGTCCAGAGGAAATCACCCGCGAAATTCCCAACGTTGGGGAAGATTCCCTGCGCCAACTCGACGAAACCGGTATTATTCGGATCGGTGCCTGGGTTGAAGCCGGAGACATTCTCGTCGGTAAAGTTACACCCAAGGGTGAATCTGACCAACCACCAGAAGAAAAGCTGCTACGGGCAATTTTTGGAGAAAAAGCTCGGGATGTGCGGGATAATTCCCTGCGCGTTCCTAACGGAGAAAAGGGACGCGTTGTTGATGTCCGAGTTTTTACCCGTGAACAGGGGGACGAACTGCCACCAGGAGCCAATATGGTTGTCAGAGTGTATGTGGCACAAAAGCGCAAAATCCAAGTGGGCGATAAGATGGCGGGACGTCATGGTAACAAAGGCATTATTTCCCGAATTTTACCGCTTGAGGATATGCCTTATTTACCAGATGGAACAGCAGTAGATATTGTTCTCAATCCCCTAGGCGTACCAAGCCGGATGAATGTTGGTCAAGTGTTTGAGTGTTTACTCGGATGGGCGGGTGAAAATTTAGATACCCGATTTAAGCTGACACCTTTTGATGAAATGTATGGGGAAGAGGCATCCCGTGCCACAGTTCATGGCAAGTTGCTCGAAGCTAGTCAGCAAGAGGATAAAGACTGGTCATTTGACCCATCTCAACCAGGGAAAATCACTGTCTTTGATGGTCGTACTGGTGAACCCTTTGATCGACCAGTAACGGTGGGGAAAGCTTATATGCTCAAGCTCGTACACTTAGTAGATGACAAGATTCACGCTCGCTCCACCGGTCCTTACTCCCTGGTAACTCAGCAGCCTTTGGGTGGTAAAGCTCAACAGGGTGGTCAGCGTTTTGGAGAAATGGAAGTTTGGGCTCTAGAAGCCTTTGGCGCAGCTTATACACTGCAAGAGTTGTTGACTGTCAAATCAGACGATATGCAGGGTCGCAACGAGGCTCTCAATGCAATTGTTAAAGGCAAAGCCATTCCGCGACCTGGTACTCCTGAATCCTTTAAGGTTTTAATGCGGGAGCTTCAATCTTTAGGTCTCGACATTGCCGTTCACAAAGTAGAAAATGCCGAAGATGGCTCCAGTCGTGATCTAGAAGTTGATTTGATGGCAGATGCAGACCGACGCCGTGCGCCAAACAGACCGACCTATGAATCACTTAACCGTGAGGAGCTTGAAGAGGATGAAGTGTAAAAGTAATTAGACCTCTGGCAAAATTTACCTTTGCCATAGCTTGGGAAAGGATTAAAGGAAAAGAAAAAAGGAAAATGTTTTCCTTTCTTCGACTCGATTAAGAAGTCTATTAGTCATTGGTTATTAGTCACTGATTCTAGAGGACTAATAACCAGCGATTAATAACCAGGGACTAAGGATTAGAGATTAAATTATGAAAAGTCAGCAAGAACAACGTTTTGACTACGTCAAAATCGGCATTGCCTCTCCGGAGCGCATTCGTCAATGGGGAGAAAGAACCCTACCCAACGGTCAAGTAGTTGGTGAGGTCACTAAACCAGAAACAATTAACTATCGCACCCTCAAACCAGAAATGGATGGGCTCTTCTGTGAGCGCATCTTTGGTCCGGCTAAAGACTGGGAATGTCATTGCGGTAAGTACAAACGGGTACGCCATCGGGGTATTGTCTGTGAGCGTTGTGGTGTCGAAGTCACCGAATCACGGGTGCGGCGTCATCGCATGGGCTATATCAAACTGGCAGCACCAGTGGCTCACGTCTGGTATCTCAAGGGCATTCCCAGCTACATGAGCATTCTCTTGGATATGCCCCTGCGAGATGTAGAGCAGATTGTCTATTTCAATGCCTACGTAGTCCTTTCTCCAGGCAATGCCGAAAACCTAAGCTACAAACAGCTGCTCACCGAAGACCAGTGGTTGGAAATTGAAGAGCAGCTCTACAGCGAAGACACGGAATTGGCTGGTGTAGAAGTGGGTATTGGTGCCGAAGCTCTACAACAACTGCTGCAGGATGTAGATTTAGATGCCGAGGCAGAAACCCTACGAGAAGAAATTGCCAATTCTAGAGGACAAAAGCGCGCCAAGCTCATCAAGCGCTTGCGAGTCATTGATAACTTCATTGGTACTGGTGCCAAGGCAGATTGGATGGTGCTGATGGTGATTCCGGTTATTCCTCCAGACTTGCGCCCCATGGTACAGCTTGATGGTGGTCGCTTTGCTACCTCTGATCTCAACGACCTCTATCGACGAGTAATTAACCGTAACAATCGACTGGCACGCTTGCAGGAAATCCTGGCACCGGAGATCATTGTCCGTAACGAAAAGCGGATGCTCCAGGAAGCAGTGGATGCTCTGATTGATAACGGTAGGAGGGGGCGCACAGTAGTAGGTGCCAATAACCGACCACTAAAGTCCCTCTCTGACATTATTGAGGGTAAACAGGGTCGCTTCCGACAAAACCTACTGGGTAAAAGGGTTGACTACTCCGGCAGAAGCGTGATTGTCGTTGGCCCCAAACTTCACATCCACCAGTGCGGTTTGCCCAGGGAAATGGCAATTGAACTGTTTCAACCCTTTGTCATCCATCGGCTGATTCGCCAGGGTTTGGTTAATAATATCAAGGCGGCGAAAAAGTTAATTCAACGAGGCGATCCCAGTGTCTGGGATGTGTTAGAGGAAGTAATCGCGGGACACCCAGTGATGCTCAATCGAGCACCAACACTTCACCGTCTCGGGATTCAAGCCTTTGAACCAATTTTGGTAGAAGGAAGAGCTATTCAATTGCATCCGTTAGTTTGTCCTGCTTTTAATGCTGACTTTGATGGCGACCAAATGGCGGTACACGTTCCCCTATCCTTGGAATCCCAGTCAGAAGCGCGACTGCTAATGTTAGCTTCCAACAATATCCTCTCACCAGCAACCGGTCGCCCGATTGTAGCTCCTAGTCAGGATATGGTTTTGGGATGCTATTACCTGACGGCGGAAAACCCAAATGCTAGCAAAGGAGCAGGCAAGTATTTCGCTTCTCTTGAAGACGCGATTAAAGCCTATGAGCAAAAACAAATAGAATTGCATGCTTTGATTTGGGTGCGCTATGACGGTGAGGTAGAGACAGCCAAACCAGATGAGCAAGTGGTCAAATCAGAGCGCTCCGGTGATGGCAGTGTAACGAGATTTTACCGAGAACGTCGAGTGCGCCAAACAGCTGATGGGGAACTCATTTCTCAGTACATCCGCACTACCGCTGGTCGAGTTATTTACAACAGAGCGATTCAAGATGCCCTAAGCGTCTAAACCTAGATTCCCAACAAGAGTAGGTATAAATAGCAACGGGTGAGGGAAAAAAAGAGTGGGGGAACTAGTAAGCAGACGCTCCAGACGCGGACAATTAAAATTCCAACCAAAATTTCGCTCACCCAATAGCAACCTACTCTTATCAGCAGCAACCTTCTCAGCTTAACCCTAAAATTCGCAAACAGAATGGCACAGCAAACAGAAACGACTTTTTACAACCGGATCGTAGATAAAGGTCGGCTCAAAAAACTCATATCTTGGGCATATACTAAATACGGCAGTGCTCGTAGCGCTCAGATGGCTGATAAGCTCAAAGACCTGGGCTTCCGCTATGCAACTAAAGCCGGAGTCTCGATCAGTGTCGATGACCTGCAAGTGCCGCCGGTGAAACGCCGGATGCTAGAGGCGGCTGAAGCCGAGATTCGCGCCACAGAAGCCCGCTACTCTCGGGGAGAAATCACCGAAGTGGAACGTTTCCAAAAAGTTATTGACACCTGGAATAGTACATCCGAAGCTTTGAAAGATGAAGTTGTACGTAACTTCAAAGCTACTGATCCACTCAATTCGGTGTACATGATGGCATTTTCTGGGGCAAGGGGAAATCTGTCTCAGGTGCGCCAATTGGTGGGAATGCGCGGTTTGATGGCAAATCCTCAAGGAGAGATTATTGACTTGCCGATTAAGACCAACTTCCGGGAAGGCTTAACGGTTACAGAATATATTATCTCTTCCTACGGTGCTAGGAAAGGTTTGGTAGATACAGCCCTGAGAACCGCTGACTCCGGTTATTTGACTAGGCGTCTAGTGGATGTTTCCCAAGACGTGATTGTCCGAGAAATTGATTGTGGTACGACTCGGGGTATTGTTGTCACAGCGATGACAGATGGCGATCGCATTTTGATTCCCCTTTCTGAACGTTTACTCGGTCGAGTGCTGGCAAAAGATGCGGTTTCTCCGAAAACGGGCAAAGTGGTTGCCGAGCGCAATCAAGACCTAAGCGATCAATTAGCAAAAAAAATTGAGCAAGCTGGTATTGAAGAAGTAACCGTGCGCTCTCCTCTCACCTGTGAAGCACCGCGTTCAGTCTGTCAGTACTGCTACGGCTGGAGTCTAGCTCACGGACACATGGTTGATTTGGGAGAAGCTGTAGGAATTATTGCTGCCCAGTCAATTGGGGAACCAGGCACCCAGCTAACCATGCGTACTTTCCACACTGGTGGTGTATTCACAGGTGAAGTGGCACGGCAGGTACCCTCACCCACTGATGGCGTGGTGCGTTTTGGTAAGCAGCTGCGCACTAGGGGAGTGCGAACTCGCCATGGAGAAGAGCGCGAACAAGTGGAAGTTGCTGGCGACATCATTCTGGAACCAACCACTGGCAAACTCAAACCCAAGACTTTTTCAGTAACTCCCGGTTCTATACTACTGGTTGCAAATGGTCAACAAGTCAAAGCTGGTGAACTATTAGCAGAAGTCGCCTTGGGCAAATCTCGCCTCTCCACAGAAAAAGCATCTAAGGATGTTACCTCGGCAATGGCAGGGGAAGTGCTCTTTGCTAACTTAGTGCCGGAGGAAAAAACTGACCGTCAAGGTAACACTACCCGTATTGCTCAACAGGGGGGTTTGCTCTGGATTTTATCAGGGGAAGTTTACAACCTACCGCCTGGTGCAGAACCAGTAGTCAAAAATGGCGATGCTGTCGAAACTGGGAGTGTATTAGCAGAAACTAAGTTAATCACAGCCAATGGCGGTGTGGTAAGACTTACCCCAGGCAAGCGAGAAATTGAAATTATCACCGCTTCTGTAATCTTAGACCGAGCCTTTGTCAGAATGGAAAGCGGAGGCGGGCGTGAACAGTATATTATTCACGCTAGCACAGGTCAGCAGTTTTTGCTTAAAGCCACGCCAGGAACTAAAGTTCTCAACAACCAGGTGGTAGCGGAACTCATTGATGACCAGTATCGCACCCAAACTGGGGGCATTATCAAATATGCTGGCGTGGAAGTTGCCAAGCGAGGTAAAGCTAAACAGGGTTATGAAGTCACCCAAGGCGGTACTCTGCTGTGGATTCCTGAAGAATGCCACGAGGTTAACAAAGATATTTCACTGCTGTTGGTGGAAGATGGGCAGTATGTTGAAGCTGGGATGGAAGTAGTTAAGGATATTTTCTGTCAATCTGCAGGTATTGTGGAAGTGGTACAGAAAAATGACATCCTTCGCGAGATTGTGATTAAACCAGGCTCACTGCACCTGGTAGATTCGCCGACTGAGGCAATGGCGAAGTCGGAACAGTTAGTATATCCAGGTAACGAAGCACTCCCAGGAGTAACAGTCGAAGAGCTTCGCTATTGTGAAGCTGTTGAAACTCCAGAAGGTTCAGCACTACTGCTGAGACCAGTAATTGAGTTCGCAGTGCCTGACGATCCGGCTGTGCCATCTCAGGCTTCGATTAATCGCCAAGAGGCTCTCCAAGACGACAGCAGTAGCACGACAGCAATTGAGCTGCGAGCCATACAAAGGCTACCTTACAAAGATGGAGAGCGGGTGAAATCTGTAGAAGGGGTAGAATTGCTGCGCACCCAGTTGGTTTTAGAAATGAACCAGGAGAGCGAGGTGGAACATACTGGTTCATCTCAGCTATCGGCTGATATTGAGTTAGTGAATGTTGAAGATGGTGATGATCACGGGGCAGTAGCATCAGAATCCTCTGAATTCCAGGACAAGCGTTTGCAATTAGTAATCCTCGAATCCCTAGTGATTCGCCGCGACACTGCCACTGATCCTTTGGGTGGCACCACCAATACCAGGCTGCTGGTGAAAGATGGCGACGAAATTGCCCCCAAGGCAGTAGTCGCACGTACAGAAATTCAGTGTAAAGAAGCTGGTGAAATCCGAGGTATTCAAGAGGGTGCTGAAGCGATTCGACGAGTGCTGATCCTACGGGATACAGATCAAATGAAGCTGGATTGTCCCAACTCGAAGCCTCATGTCAAAGTAGGAGATTTGTTAGTTGCTACAGACACTGTTGCTGAGGGTATACCTGCTGGAGAATCGGGTCAGGTAGTACAAGTAAAGGAAGATTCTGTAACTTTGCGGTTGGCACGTCCCTACCGAGTTTCTGCTGGTGCAATCTTGCAGATTAATAATGGAGACTTAGTACAACGGGGCGACAACTTAGTACTGCTGGTATTTGAGAGGGCTAAAACTGGTGATATTATTCAGGGTTTGCCCAGAATTGAGGAACTACTTGAGGCACGTAAGCCTAAGGAAGCCTGTATTTTAGCCAAACGCCCCGGTGAGTCTCAGGTGATTTACGAGGAAGATGAAACTGTTGACGTCAAGGTGATTGAAGCAGATGGTGCAGTTACTGATTATCCGGTAGGTCCTGGACAGAATGCAATTGTTTCTGATCGTCAACAGGTGCTAACGGGACAACCCCTCACAGATGGACCAGCAAATCCCCATGAGATTCTAGAAGTTTTCTTCAATCTCACTCTCGAACAACAGGGAGGAGTATACGAAGCGGCACTGGTGGGACTGCAGCAGGCACAGGCTTTTCTCGTCAATGAGGTACAATCCGTTTATCAATCGCAAGGGATTGATATTTCTGACAAGCACATTGAGGTGATTGTGCGGCAGATGACCTCGAAAGTGCGAGTAGACGATGGCGGTGATACAACGATGCTGCCAGGAGAACTTGTCGAGTTACGGCAGATTGAAACTGTCAATGAGGCAATGGCAATTACTGGTGGTGCTCCAGCACAATACACACCTGTACTATTGGGAATTACCAAAGCCTCCCTTAACACTGATAGCTTCATCTCTGCTGCTAGCTTCCAGGAAACCACCCGTGTACTCACAGAAGCAGCCATTGAAGGGAAATCTGACTGGCTGCGGGGCCTCAAAGAAAACGTCATTATTGGACGTCTGATTCCCGCAGGAACTGGGTACAACGGCTACGAAGATTCTAATTTGGCTGATTTAGAGCCTGACGGAACCGCCAACGACGGCTTTGACTACGCCTATGAAGAAAGCACCGAGATTAACGAATTAGATCAAGGAGACCCTTTAGAGGTTGTACTAGATGACCGTACTGCCCGCAATTATAGTTTGGAGGAAGAAACTAGTTTTGGTGATAGTGCTAGCAGTTTCGAGAAAGCTCTCGATGATGAAGATTCTAGCAGTGATTTTGACAGCTACTTGACAGAAGATGCTGAGGAATAGTTTCTCAAGGATGCTCTGAGTTAGGGGCTTGGGGTGGGGGAATGTTTGTATACACTCATTCCTCCATCTCCCCAGGAAAGGCAGGAGGCAGGAGGCAGAAGGCAGAAGAAGGATTTTGCAGTTCAACTTCTCCGCGTCTCCGCGTCTCCGCGTCTCCGCGTCTCCCCCTCCCCCTCTCCTTATTTGGAAGTCCCTTAACGCGCATCAGAGCTTAGGTAGCATTTTCCAGTTCGTCCGTGCGCACAGATAGGGTATTAGTCTGTCTGCCGCGCCTTACTTTGAGCTGTAGTGCTTTATTGACACCACTATTCTCAACCAAGCGTTGCAACTGATCTGCACTAGTAATAGTTTTGCCATCAATTTCAATAACTACATCCCCGCGACGGATGCCTGCTGAGGCTGCTGGGGTGTCGGGAAGTACTTGCATTACGAGGACACCGTTGATTTCTGGCAACATCAAGGGTGAGTTGGGGTCGTTATTATTCTGTTTGGCTAGCTCTGGTGTTAGAGTTACCATGCGAATGCCAATATAAGGGTGAGAGACTTTCCCATTGGTGACTAGTTGATTAGAAATCTCTTTAGCTTTATTAACAGGAATGGCAAAACCAATCCCCATGGCGTCAGGACGAATGGCGGTGTTGATGCCAATCACTTCCCCTTGTTCATTCAACAACGGGCCCCCTGAATTACCGGGATTAATCGCCGCGTCAGTTTGAATAAAGTCGAGTCGTTTGTCGGGAATACCTACTTGACCACTAGAGCGCTGGAGAGTGCTAATAATCCCTAGGGTAACTGTATTATCTAATCCTAAGGGATTGCCGACTGCGATCGCCCAATCACCTACCTGTACCTCAGAGGAATTTCCCAGAGGAGCAACTGGTAAATCTCTAGCTTCAATTTTGACAACAGCTAAATCGGTTACTTTATCTGCTCCCTGCACTTTTCCTTCAAATTCACGCCCATCCTTGAGAGTTACAATTACCTTATCTGCCTGATCAACGACATGGGCATTGGTAAGAATTACTCCAGTACCATCAATAATAAAGCCGGAGCCTTGACCTCTGAGGAGTCTTTCTCGGGGAATTTGGGAGAAAGCATCATCTCCAAAAAAGCGTCGGAAGAAGGGGTCATCAAAAAACGGATCAACACGGCGCGTAACTGTGCGCTCGGTGTCAATCTTCACCACCGCTGAACCGACACGATTAACTGCTGCAGTTACGAAGCTGCCACGGGTAGGGGCTTGTCGCTGGGCTATTACTGTCGGTGCTGCTGACTCAATCATCGGCACTGGTTCTGCCTGTGAGGGCAACACGCGGTAAAAACCAACTGTTAGCATAGCTCCAAGCAAAATCGCGAGTAGATGAGTGGAACTCTTGCGTAGGAAAAAAGAAAACTTGGTTGATCGCATAGCATCAAGTTTGAGTTTGTTGACTATCCTCCAGCGCTAAGCCGGGAGATTGATCCGGAAGTAAGGTAATTTTCCAGACTATCCTTAAAAAACAGACTTAATTTTTCTCTCCTGTGGTTCCCAGACATGGGTCATTCCTCATGGGGGCAACCTATGATCTCCTTGGATGTTTCACCAAAAAAATGGGTCTGAAGCCCCGTCCTTCTAGAACGGCTTTTTCCTTCTACTGAGAGACCTGATTAGCTCTGTGAGGACATCAGACTTGGTTCTACCGACTGCTGCACAGTACTCCTCAAGGATTTTAAGCTCGAATTCCTCAAGTCGAAAATCTACCCGTTTTTTCCTGGTTATTGTACATATTTATTGTGCATAATACTATCATGAAAGCACGCTACCGATATCGAATTTATCCAACAGTCGGCCAACAAATGGCACTAGCTAGGCTGTTCGGGTGTGTTCGTGTGATCTGGAATGATGCTTTAGCTTTCTGTATCAATCAGTACAAAAATGGAGAAAAGAAGCCGAAAAATGCCGAACTCCAGAAACAGTTCATAACTCAAGCCAAAAGGACAACTCAACGAGAATGGTTGTCTAAGGTTTCTTGTGTTCCTTTGCAGCAAGCTCTCAACGATTTAGAGCAAGCTTATCAGAACTTTTTTAAGTCCTGCAAAGGACAACGCAAGGGTAAACATGTTTTGCCTCCAAAGTTCAAAAAACGTCATGCCAAGCAGTCAGCCCGGTTTACTCAAAGAGGATTTACCCTCAGGAGTGATTGCTTAAAAATTGCCAAGATTGGAAAGCTCAAGATTGCTTGGTCTAGACCACTGCCTTGTGTTCCATCATCGGTCACTCTTATCAAGGATGCTGCTGGCAGATACTTTGTCAGTTTTGTGGTTGAGATAGCCTCCGAGGTATTGCCCAAGAATGAAAACAGTGTTGGCATCGACCTAGGCATTGCCACCTTTGCCACCCTCGACAATGGTCAAAAGTATTATGCTCCCAAACCTTTAAAAAAACGCATCAATCGACTGCGTAGATTGAGTAAGAATTTATCCGGCAAGACAAGAGGAAGTAAGCGTTATGAACGTGCCAAAAAGCGCAAAGCTAAGTTACACGCCAAGCTGAAAGATACTCGAACAGACTTCTTGCATAAGCTTTCCACCCAGATAATCCGTGAGAACCAAACGATTGTTTTGGAGGACTTGAATGTTGCAGGTATGGTTAAGAATCGGAAATTGTCTAGAGCTATTAGCGATTTAGGCTGGCGACAGTTCCGAACTTACCTAGAAGGTAAAGCCGAAAAGTATAGTCGTGAGTTTCGAGTAATTAGTCGATGGGAACCAACTTCTCAAACTTGCTCTTGTTGTGGCTTCCGTGGCGGCAAACTCGATCTTTGTGTTAGGAATTGGACTTGCCTAAACTGTGGCACAACGCACGACCGTGATGTGAACGCCGCAAGAAATATTTTAGTCGCCGGGGGACACTCGGAGACGAAAACCGGACGTGGAGACAGGTGTCAGACTCCGGCAAAGGGAGCAGCAGTCAGGGAAGCGTCAACCCACCGAGAGTACGTTCAGCTATCGCTGTTCGGCTAGTAGGAATCCCCTCGCCTTCAGGCAGGGGAGGATGTCAAAGAACTTAAAGTCCCAGCTTACTGTTAATTAACCTTTATTCTTATATCAAGTTCCTCTAATTGCCTATCGAGATTTCCGTAATAGCTATTCAAGCTGACATGATCTTACACCTGAAGTTATAGCAGTGCGCTCTGGTCTACTTACAGTACAAATGTTCTAAGCATTTGCTCATCAAGGCTCGATTTGTGATTTGTAAACACACCAGCGCGCAGCGCTATATATAGCACTTCTCAAATTGGTGAGATACAAATTTCTTGGTTTTAGGGAGCAGGGAGCAGGAAGTAGGGAGTAGGGAGTAGGGAGTAGGGAGTAGGGAACAGAACTAGGTGTATCTCAGTTATTCGAGAAACGCTATAATGTACATTTGTACTATTGTAGTTGATTCTGGAAGGATTTAGCGGTTCAGTCTAAATAAGATTTTTTTGATGGAGAAGGCAATTACTCCAAAGATAACTATTAATCCAACTGGTATAATCACACTATTGAGCCAAGGTTCTTCTTTACAGTTAATCTCTAAGGGTATAAGTTCGGATATAGCCTTGCATTGTTTACCTTCAAAATCAATTAACGCTGTTACGGCTGTTCCTGCACCAACTATTGTGACTATATTCTGAAAACTGCGATCGCGTTGGGCTTTTTCTAGTTCAATTTGACTACGAAGAGCGTTGATACTGGCTTCTAGGAGTCTTAAGCCTAGTTCCATATTTTCATAGTCTTTAGTCAACTGTAATAGATATTTTTGCTCCACTCTCTGACTAAATTTTTCTAAAAACTCTAGATGATTATCTTTCCCTACTTTTTGGCTAATAATTTCTAAACGGGTTTGATAATTGAAGAGGTTAATTTCGATAATTTGTTTTTGAAAGTTTAGTTTAGGTAAATCTAGGGTATAATTTCCTAAACTTTTTTGAATTTCGTCTAGTTTACTTCCTACTGTTTGGTTGCTAGGGTGAGATGATTTTGGGTTACTGATAGTTCTTTGATTGGCTTCAATTTGCTTATAGTAATCTACTAAAGAATCTTTGATTAAGCGGCTTTGGCTGTAAGCCCATAAAATCTTGTTTCTATAACTAAATAAGCCAATCCAATCAGTATACAAGTCTGCTGCCTTGTACATGCTTTCTCGGTTAGGAAAGATGATAATGATAATGTGGCGGTTTTCTTGAGTAAGGGGTTGATATCGCCAGAGTTCAAAAATCTTACCACCAAATAAGCTTCCTTCTCCCTGTAAGTCTTGTGACCAATTAGCGGCTTTCTGGAAATCTTGATAACAATATTGTGCGATTTCTTCGTAGCTTGTAGTAGATTTTTCTGGTAGCCATCCAGAAAGCATCCAGGTTTGCCCTATAGTTGCAGTATTACCTTTTAATCTGGCTTCAATTTCTGCTTTGAGAAAAGCAAAACATTCGGTGGCTTGGGGTTCGGTTTGATTGTTAACTGAGCAATCGATTTGCAAGCCATAGGTATCATTTAAACGGACAGGGTAGTAGTAACCGTCTAGTGTTTTGTCTGCTGTTGTAAAGTCATGGTATTTTTGTTTAGGAAGTAGTTCTAAGTATTCTGTTTCTAGGTCGTGGTCTGATAATTGAATATTTGCTGGTAATTTCGCTAGAAAGTTGGCTTGGTTTTGTTGTTTATCGGCTTCAGTACTGTTGAGAGCATCTCTTAAGTCATATAGGAATAAATCGAGTGTGGGAAAGATTAAATCGCTCACTGGTTTAAGTAATAAGTAATAAGTAATAAGTAATAAGTGGGATTTTTTATGCTTATACTTAAATACTTAGATGCTGTTACCCGTTTTCTGTTTGCTGTTGCTTTTTCTAGTTAGACTGGTTATTTAAAAAATGTTTAATTTTTTCCCATGGTAATTTTTTTACTGCTGTTTCTGGTTGTTTTGAACGACTAGTGACAATTACGACATTATTAATTTGTTGGTCATATCCTGTTGGTGGTGATTTAGGTGGAAATCCTTTCATTGCCCAGAAATTGCTAGTGTTAGAGAGTTGCTGGATTTCGGCTGGTGTGGGTAGTAATTCTAGGGGAATGTCTCCAGTATTGTTAAGTTGGCTTTGATAAGTTTTGTATAGTTGATCTAACCGAGGATTGGCGGTAATCATCTTTAGTAGATGGGGTTGGGTATAACTCTCCCATGCTAGAGGTTGGGCGTCGAGTTGATCCCCAATTTCCCCTAGGATATTCTTCTCAGCTTGAGTTAATGGTGTGTCTAAATCGTTGAGAGCAAGTACAAAGGCTAAGAGGGTTTTGTAAGTATTCATCAGTCACTGCCACTAGGTTGAGCGAAAAAAAGAGTGGGGGAAGGAGTAAGCAGACGCGGAGACGCGGAGACGCGGAGACGCGGAGACGCGGAGAATTGAAATTCCAACCAAAATTTCGCTCACCCCTGCCACTACTTCTATCTATATATGTTTATAGTAAGCTCGTCATAATAGGCTTGTCAGCAAATATCGCAGGTAGTGGTAATTCATGAATTACCACTACGAAAAACTAGGGTTTCAAGATGGTCTTACCTAAGTCCTAGTAAAATTGCAATATCATGTTATTCTAAGGGAAAAGAACAATGGGTTCTAATGAAGCCGGAATGGGAAGCTTTAATAGTTGGGATTGAACGTTATCCAGCACCGACAACCTTTAATGACCTTACCGTTGCAGTTAAGGATGGGGAAAATGTCGCTCAACGATTAGAGCAGTATGGCTATGAAACTTTTCGGATTCAGCACTTACCTCGGCGGTTTTCCCAAAAAAGAGCCGGGAGAACCAACGGCACAGAACTGGTAAGATTAGAAGAGTTAACAGAAGCGATCGCTTTTCTTTTTAATCCTCCTTATCCTAACCAACCTCCAGAAACAGCCCTATTTTTCTTTTCAGGACATGGCTATAGAACAGAGGTTGATGGCAAAGAGGAAGTTTTTTTGGTTACTAGTGATGCTTTTCCACAAGGGGGAATTTATGGCTATCCTCTTCGGGAGTTAGGTAGGCAAATTGAAATTAGCCCAGTTAAACAGGTAGTGGTTTGGTTGGATTGTTGTTACAGTGGCGAGTTACTGCGATTTATCCCTACTGATAAAGTTTACTGCTTGATGAGTGCCACTCGTTCCTATGAAGCGGGGGTTGAGATTAAGCATCAACAAGGACTATTTACAAAAGAGTTATTAGCAGGGCTGAATCCGGAGAATTACCCGGATGGTATTGTTAATAGTCATTATTTGGCAGAGTTTCTAGAGAGGCGGATGGCTCAGACAGGGCAACGTCCTTTAATTGCTAATTCTCCCCAGGCGATTTTACTCACTACCCAGTTTCCTAAACGCAGTTTTCAGGATAAGTGTCCCTATCGCTCTTTATCTTATTTTACGGCTAAGCCAGAGGATGCTCTGGTTTTTTATGGTCGTTCTAAATTAACGCAGCAGTTAATTGAGCGAGTTAAAAATCAAGAACGTTTGCTGATGGTGTTAGGTGCTTCTGGCAGTGGTAAGTCTTCTTTGCTTAGGGCAGGGCTACTTTATCAGCTTAAGTTAGGGCAGGCGATTGTGGGAAGCGATCGCTGGCATTATTTGGAACCTTTTACTCCTCAACAAGCACCTTGGCAAAGGTTACGGGAAGTTCTGGAGACGCGGAGACACGGAGACGCGGAGACGCGGAGATGGGGAGATGGGGAGAGGGGGAGATGGGGAGATGGGGAGAAAGATTTGGTAACGGTGATGATTATTGACCAGTTTGAAGAGTGCTTCACGATGAGTGAGCATCACCAACGCCAGGAATTCTTTGACGGTTTGATTGATTTATTAGATAATTTAGATAACCTATATGTTTTAATTGGCATCCGCTCTGACTTTCGGGGGCGATTGCGAGAATATCCTCAATTAGTTGAGAGGATTAATCGGCCTTATATTAATGTTGAACATTTGAGCCGCGAGGAGATTGAAGAAGCGATCGCAAGACCTGCTGAGTTAGTGGGATTGGGGATTGAGGGGACTTTAAAGCAGCAGCTGATTAATGATGTGGAAGATTATCCAGGCAGTCTCCCACTCCTACAATATACTCTCACGGAATTATGGAAACAGTCAAGGCAGCAGCAGGAAAAGTTTTTACGCTTAGAGACTTATCGGAAGTTGGGGGGAATTGAGGGAACTCTGGAAAAGAGGGCAAATCAGGTTTTTGATAGTCTCTCGACAGAAGAACAAGGTGTGGCGAGGCGTTTGTTTTTGGAGTTAACTCAAGTGGGAGATACTCTTGATACCCGCAGAAGAGTGCGCCTCGGTGAGTTGGTCAATTCTCACCACAGTTTAGAAATTCTGGATGCTGTCAGCGAGAAGTTAGCTAGTAAAGACAATCGCTTGATTACTAGAAGTAATCAGGAAAATTCCCAGGATGTGGTTTTGGATGTGGTGCATGAGGCCTTGATTCGCCACTGGGGAAGGTTATTGGAGTGGAAGCAGACTTATAGAGAAGCGATGGTGGTTGAGCGCAAGCTGGAAGCGGCGTCGCAAGAATGGCAGGAGAAAGGAAAGAGGCGCGATGATGCAGGTTTACTGTTGCAAGGAGGGAGGTTAGTAGAAGCACAGGAGTATTTAAAAGAGTATGGTGATTTGGGGATGTTGAATGGGTGTGCCGAGGATTATATTCAGGTAAGCCTTAAAAATCACCGAAAGATCCTTAGCCTTAGGTTAGGGGTAGGTGGTTTGATTAGTTTGTTGGTATTAGGAACGGTTGTTGCGACGGTTTTTGGGTTGGAGGTTCGTAAGCAGGCGAGAAAGGCAGCAGAAAGTGAAATCAAGCTCCAGAGTATAGTTTCAGACAATCTTTCTCTTTCAGAGCAACCCTTTGAGGCTCTAAAAGAGAGTTTAAAGGCAGGAGGAAAACTCCAAAAGGCAGATTGGGTAAAAGTTGATACTAGAGTTGGAGCCATAGGTAATTTACGACAATCTCTCTATGGAGTGAAAGAGTTTAATAGCCTAGACAAGCATAGCGATGTTATCTATAGCGTTGCCTTTAGCCGAGATGGTAAAACTATTGCTTCTGCTAGTGAAGACAACACCGTTAAACTTTGGAATCTAGAGGGCAAGGAATTGATCACCCTCAGAGGGCATAGCGATGTTGTCATAAGCGTTGCCTTTAGCCCCGACGGTAAAACTATCGCTTCTGCTAGTGCCGACGAAACTGTCAAAGTATGGAATCTCCAAGGCAAACTACTGCACACCCTCACTAGGCATAGGAATGTTGTCAATAGCGTTGCCTTTAGCCCCGACGGTAAAACTATCGCTTCTGCTAGTAGGGACAAAACCGTCAAAGTGTGGAATCTCCAAGGCAAACTACTGCACACCCTCACTGGGCATAGCAATGAAGTCTATAGCGTTGCCTTTAGCCGAGATGGTAAAACTATCGCTTCTGCTAGTAGGGACAAAACCGTCAAAGTGTGGAATCTCCAGGGCAAACTACTGCACACCCTCACTGGGCATAGTGATGCTGTCATAAGCGTCGCCTTTAGCCCCGACGGCAAAACTATCGCTTCTGCTAGTGGTGACAAAACCGTCAAAGTGTGGAATCTAGAAGGCAAACTACTGCACACCCTCACTGGGCATAGCGATATTGTCTATAGCGTTGCCTTTAGCCGAGATGGTAAAACTATTGCTTCTGCTAGTGGTGACAAAACCGTCAAAGTGTGGAATCTAGAAGGCAAACTACTGCACACCCTCACTGGGCATAGCGAT
>JAAHGS010000047.1 GCA_010692645.1 Symploca sp. SIO2E9 | reverse complement strand
CTTTTCGTCAGGATAGGCCTGATTGTGATCAAGTAAACTTTTAGTCAGCGCTAGTCCCCAGTTCCACGCATGCCGTGCAGTACCCGCGTGTTTAGCTAGAGCGATTTTTTGGTTTGGAGATCTGATTTTTAACTGAGTTTTGAATCCTAGTAACATTTGTTAGCAAATATGAGTATTTGTTAGCAAACTGTTCACTGTTGATTAACCCTTTTACCTTCCTCGCTAATTTGGCTTGCTTTCTAGCCAAATTCCTCTCATGTTTAGCTAAATGCTTGGGATTGGCATACTTAGAGGTTTTCAGGCCATCATGAACAATCGCGAAATCTGTCAATCCTAAATCAATACCGGCTACCTTACCATCAGTGTTTGGCAATGGTTTATCCTCTTCTAGCTCTGTCAAAACAGATGCATAATACTGCCCTGATGGAGTCATGCTGATAGTTACTGTTTTGATTGTCCCCTCGATAGGTCGATGCAATTTAGTTTTGACTATACCTACAGGACCAGGGAATTTTAGACAACCATCAACAACCTTGACTTTTTGTGGGTATTGAATAGATTGGCGATTTTTCTTGCATTTAAATCGAGGATATTTGGCTCTGCCTTTAAAGAAATTCTTGTAAGCAGTTACCAAATTGAGAGTGACCGACTGAAGAACTTGAGAGTAACAACTAGAGAGCCACTCAGTTTCTTTCTCCTTCTTGAGTTTCGGCAGGTACTTATTCAATGCAGGTTGGGTTAGCCCCTTTCCCGTCGCTTGGTAAGTGTCTACACACAACCTAAGGGCATAATTCCACCACCAACGCGCACAGCCAAAGTGTTGGGCTAGCACTTCTGTTTGTTCAATTGTTGGGTATAGCCTTACTTTGACTGCTTGATGCTGCATTGATTTCACCTCTTGTTAGTATTATATGGCATTTATACTAACGCTGCTAGTGGTATGCTAATTTTACCGGGTTTGGCCGGATAAAATTAGCTTGGGGGAGGTCCATGTATCAGTTAAAACGCCCTCAGTAGATAGCAATGCCTCAAATAATTCTTCATCTGGAATACATGTAGGTAAGTCCGACTACTTATCCCTCTTTTATCAATCTCGGAAAATTAAGCTCAAAGTCAAACTTTGAAATCCCTCTTAATTAAGGGTTTGAGCAGTTAGTTTCTGATAGAAACTAAAAAACGTAGCCCAAGTGGTAAAACTGTTGTCACATTGGGGTTTCAGCATTTGCGATCGCCCTAAGTGACAAAAGAGGGTTGTAACATATTTCAGTATTTTTTATTTACCAATTCTTTAAATTCAATATTTCTTCTTTGTCTTCTGGAAGGAGATTATCTAGAAATGGTTCAAATCGCATGCTTGATGTTAACCAAATTTCATCTTCACTAAACTTTTCCAGCTTCAGAGAAATTCCTCAGGAAGCTTAAATTAAAGATTTGGTAAAGGGGCTTGAATCGCAACATCAGGTGCAAGATCTGAGTTTTAGCTTGAACCAATGTCCTAACCTTAATGCGTAGTGCTATAGCAATTCTCTTTCTTAGTGAGATAAACTTTATCTTTTTATCTGCTCCCTGCTCCCTGTTCCCTGTTCCCTGCTCCCTGTTCCCTGTTCCCTGTTCCCTAAGACCCAAGGAGTGTACCTCATCAATTTGAGAAACGCTACATATAAGCGATCGCTCCCACTGGCGATATCACCACAAATTAACAACTAATTGAGCAATTGTCAGTCTGACCAGAAAAACAGGTAAATTCACCGATGAGAATTAAACTTTAGGTAGTATTAAATAAACTGTTCCCATAAATACATGGTTTTTAGAAATGTTTGTTAGTACTACACAAGCAGCACATCTGATGGGTGTATCTGTGAGGCGAATACGCCAATTACTCTCCGGAGGCAGAATTCGAGGAGCTTTTAAGGCTGGCAAGTTTTGGATGATTCCTCTAGTTGATGGAATGCCAAAAGTGAAGGAAGGAACAAGAGGCCCTAAAGCCAGTTGGCGCAGACGTAAGCCTTCCCCTGTAACTATCATTCATGTCAACCAGCAGACTATTCGCCAAAATCAAAAACAGGAAAAGCCCGCTCCAGTAATTAGCGTTAAGCGAGGAAAGGAGAATAGATATGGTCACGAAGTGGAAATCACTGGACCGTGCCGGGTGGTTTATCGACGTGACAACCCTAAGCCATGCGGGGCAAGGGTTTGGATTGAGACTCTCTTCGGCGTCGAAGTGTACGCTCAAAATTCAGAGTAAGTGCGCTCGCCCTGAATTGGTAAAATCAACAGCCCAACGGTAAAATTACTACTGACCAAACTCTGATCTTGCCTGTTCCACAATTTCAGCCGTCACCACTTCCAAATCAGCCTCGCGAGCCAACTGTTCAATTCTTTTTCTAGCTTGGGGGCGAACAAAATAGGGAATTCTTTTTAGCTTGGCTTTTGCTTCAGCTGTCCATTGCAGGATATCTGTGAAATTAGAGCTGCTCATTATCTTAAGCCCTCAGCAAATAGTAATCGGCTTTTACCAATAGGCTAAGCAATCCCAACCTCCACCAGGATGCCTAACTTGCCTAAGTATAATTATACTGTGACTGCAATTGCTAGGAGCGATTGTGACATCACTTAATTTATGCGAGGGAGTGTCAAAGTAATCTGTACATTGGTTTGTTTTATGAAGCTCAATCAGATTGTGCGCGTCCCCGTGACTACATCGTCAGAGCAGTCAATGACTACAAGCTAGATGATTATATGTGGTATCTGGCACGCGTACACCAAGCTTTGAGAAAATGGTTTTAAAGATTGATGAATGTGATTATTTTGAATTGTGTCAAGTCTGCCTCCTAATTAGAGTAAAAATTGTTGGGCAACTGCTTTTTTAGTCTTACCAACAGGAAAAAAACATGGATATTTTTTTTGAAATCCATTGCCAACTCCCCCGAGAAGCACCGGGGAATAATGAGGCAACAGCTAAAGCCCTGTCTCTAGTGCCAAAATTACCAGAAAATCCGATAATTTTAGACATTGGCTGTGGACCTGGGATGCAAACTCTAGCGCTGGCAAAAATTACAGGAGGTCAAATTATTGCTGTAGATACCCATCAACCTTTTCTCGATGAGTTGAAACGACGAGCCGAGGAACAAAATTTATCAAGTCAGATTAGAATACAGAACTGCTCGATGTTTTCTTTGAACTTTAAACAGGAAAGTTTTGATTTGATTTGGTCTGAAGGAGCAGTTTATATTATGGGTTTTCAAAAAGGCTTACAATCTTGGCACCGTTTCTTAAAACCTGGAGGAACTCTAGCGGTGACTGAACTATCGTGGTTAGTTAACAATCCTCCTGAAGAACCATTAAAGTTTTTTAGGAACGAATATCCCAAGATGAAACATATTGAAGAGAATATTTCTATTATTAAACAGTTGGGATACAGTTATATCAAAAATTTTACAATTCCTGAAGCAGCATGGTGGGATGATTATTATATTCCCTTGGAGCGCAGGATATCATTATTACGAAAGAAATATCGAGATGATCCTGAAGCAAATAATATTATAGAGGAACACCAAAGAGAGATAGAACTTTATAGAAATTATTATCAGTGTTATGGTTATGTTTTTTATATCATGCAGAAAGATGCTTTGGCAGCAGAAGATATCATTATCAGAATGTCTAGTTCAGGATTGTAGGTAATTTAGCTTGTATTTCATTGATCAATTACCTCAGGTTTTGAGCGTACGGGAACAATTAGAACTGGGCAATTAGCTTGCCGTAAAAGACCCTCACTGACGCTACCCACTAAAACCTTGTAGAAACCCCTGTGTCCGTGAGAACCAACCACAATCAAATCTGCTGCCAATTTACGTGCTTGTTCTAAGATTGTCTCAATTGTTGGACCTTGGATCATTAGGGCTACAGCATCAATACCTTTTTGGCGCAACTGTTGGGCCCACTCTTGCAACTGACGATGTTGATTGTGAAACTTGCGAGCTAGATAATTTCGCTCAGTTTGGGGTCCAGTCTTATAACCGATAAAATCAGGATTTGGAGAGGCAATATGAATTAGCCACAATTTGCTCTTTGTCGCTTCAGCTAGTAATTCGGCTTGGGCAATGACTGCTGAAGTAATCTCGGAAAAGTCAATGGCGGCAAGAATGTTACGCATGATGTTTCTTTGGTTGTGTTAAGCTGTTACGCATTTATAGCAGTCGCTACAGCTGTTAGGACACTTTCTTGTTCCCTGTTCCCTGTTAAGAGTTCCCTGTTCCCTTTGAATCAAAATACGATGTCCTAACCGACATGTCGGTTGCTATAAATCATCTATTTATTTGATATTAGTTAATGGCCCAAACTCTTGTTCCTCCTGCCTCCTGCCTTGCTGTTGTGCATTAAAAATCTACAACAGCCTATCAAAAGCAATCGCCTTTTTGGGCATTACCACGATAAGCTCTAATTTTGCTAATAAACAAAGGATAAATGACAACTGACATTAACTCCCTGCTCAAATCCTTTAGGCGCTTTGGTGTAAACCTCGGCTTAGAAAGAATTAAGCGACTCTTGGCAGATTTAGGTAACCCCCACCACTACGTTCCCATAATTCATGTAGCTGGGACAAATGGCAAAGGTTCGGTTTGTGCTTATCTCTCTTCTATACTGACTGAAGCTGGCTATCGGGTGGGGCGCTATACTTCTCCCCATTTAATCGATTGGACAGAAAGAATCTGTCTAAACCAACAACCAATTTCAGCTGAAGCTCTTTATAGCTTACTTGTTCAAGTTCAGGCGGCAATTAGCGACAATTGCGATAATTGCCCCACTCAGTTTGAAGTATTTACTGCCGCTGCCTGGCTATATTTTGCCCAGCAACAGGTAGATATCGCAGTTATGGAAGTGGGATTGGGGGGACGATTAGATGCTACTAATGTTTGTGATTACCCCTTAGTCAGCGTCATTACTTCCCTCAGTCGAGAACATTGGCAAAAGCTAGGTCCGACCTTAGCAGACATTTCTAGAGAAAAAGCTGGTATCCTCAAACCAGGCTGCTCTGCTGTCATTGGTCCATTACCACCAGAGGCACAAGAGGTAGTTGCTTCACGGATTGAGCAACTTGCTTGTCCTGTAACTTGGGTGGAACCTGCACAAGAATTCAAAATTCAAAATTCAAAATTCAAAAATAAGGAAGAATTGAACCAGAGATGGGCTTTATACCAGAGTTTTCCGACGGAATCGACTGCGCTGAAGGCGCATAAAAATCAACCATTTGCCCCCTGCCCTCTGCCTACTGCCTTTCCGGTTAAAAATCTAAACTGTACTCCACCCTTATCAAAGGGGAAATCCCAAAATTCACAATTGATTAAGTATCCCTTGCCCTTGTGGGGACAAATGCAGTTAACTAATTCGGCAATTGCGATCGCTACTATACAGGTTCTTGGTTCACAAGGTTGGGACATTGCGGAAGAGAAAATTGTCTCCGGGATAGCAAAAACCACTTGGTCTGGACGTTTGCAGTGGACTAGCTGGCAAAATCACCCTCTACTAATTGATGGTGCTCACAACCCCGCTGCTGCCCAAGCACTTCGCCAGTATATAGACACGCTCAACACTCCAGTAACTTGGGTAATGGGTATACTCTCAACTAAGGATCACGCTGATATCTTTAAAGCTCTCTTAAGACCCAATGATAGCTTACACCTAGTACCAGTGCCGGATCATAGTTATGCTGCTCCAGAAATCCTAGCAGCGATCGCTCAGAAAACTTGCTCGCAACTAGCAGATTGCCGTACCTATGAAGATTTAGAGACAGCACTCCAATCAGCAATTTGGGCTAACACTCCTGATACTAAAGAAAATTTAATTGTTCTGTGCGGCTCTCTTTACTTGGTTGGGTACTTTTTGCAACTAAGACAAAAAAAAGAAGAAGAACTTTAGGCTCCTTGTCAATGGGAGGATTTACAGCGCTTTCGACCTTAATGAAGTACATCTTACTCCTGCCTGCGGGTGAACGAAATTTTGGGTGGCATTTGATTTCTCGGCGTCTGGAGCGTCTGCTTACTTGTTCCCCCACTCTTTTTTTCGTTCACCCCCTGCCTGCTGCCTGTTGCCTGCTGCCTCAAAGCGATAAACTATGTACCTCATTTACATCAAAACTGCTGTATTTCTTGGAGTTCCCTTAGATAAGATAGATTGGTTATTTAACCTTAATTTTCGCTTCTGCCAAACTTAAAATATGTTTAACCGTTTTCAAGATATCCTTGCCAAAGGCAAAAAAGGCGTTGGTATAGAAATAGCTCCAGAAAGAATTAATATCGCTCAACTGCGCAAGCAAGGTCAGGGTTACAAACTTAGTACCCTTTATTCTAAAGAAGTGCCAGAAGGCATCTTTGAAGGAGGGCAGATTATTGACTCACCAAGTTTGTCAGAGTTAGTTGGGGCAGCAATAGTTGAGAGTAAAGTTAAAGCTGAGCGGGTCGCAACTGCTGTGCCGATGAGGGAAGCTATTATTAGGATTATCCCCATTCCTGCTGAGCTAGATGACGCCGAACTCAAAGATTTACTACTCAATCACGAAGCCGGCTTGTATTTACCCTATCCCCGCGAAGAAGTAGATTTAGATTATCAGAAATTAGGCTTCTTCGTCGATGAAGACGGTATCGAAAAAGTGCAAGTGTTGCTAGTCGCCACCCGCCGAGAAATCACAGATGCCTATCTTGACACCTTTAAGCTGCTTAATTTACAAGTAGATGTCCTCGAAATCAATAGCTTTGCCCTGATTAGGACAATTAGAGACGAACTGCGGAAATTTTCATCCCAAGAAGCAGCCGTGCTGGTAGATATTGAATTTGACAGTACCGAGATTGCAATTATAGTTGATGGCGTTCCCCAATTTTCCCGCACCGTCCCCATCGGCACCTACCAACTTCAGGGCGCTCTCTCGCGAGCCATGAATTTACCCACTTCTAGAAACACCGAACTTTTACAAGGCATGACCATCCCCAATACACAAGCTGATGCGGAACACACAGGAGTCACAGGCATTAATCCTGGTATGGCTGCCTTAGTTAGAGTGTTGGGAGAACTAGCCGATGAACTGCGCCGCTCTATCGATTTTTATCTTAATCAGAGCGACAATCTAGAAGTAGCACAGCTTCTATTAGCAGGACCAGGAGGTGGAATCGGACAGCTTGATGAATTCTTCAATCAGAGGTTAAGCTTGCCAGCCACACAGGTGGATCCAGTGGCAGCTCTTTCCTTGGAGATCGATCACGATATTCCCTCAGTGCAGAGGCCAGCTTTAGGAACCGTACTGGGACTAGGATTGCGGGAGGTTTGAGTCGATGTATAGTCTAGATATCAATTTCTTAAAAGATCCAGAGCGGGATATTCTCCCCCAGGAGCAAGGAGCTGCTTCTAGCCAAAAACAGCTGCAGATGGGAGAGATGACTCCCCTAATTGTCGGCGCTGTAGTGGGTATTTTGCCCCTGGCTTTAGTAGCTGGCTTGTGGTTAGTGATGCAACAGCAAACTGCCAAGTTAGAGAAGGAACAGGCCGAGGTAACTCAAGAATTAGAGCGTTCCAAAGCACAACAGCAGAGAGTTGTCAACCTCCAGAAAGAAATCAAGAGAACTAACGCAGAAACTGAAGCACTGGCAAATGTCTTTGATCAAATCAAGCCTTGGTCAGCCATGCTACAGGATATTCGCGAGCGTATTCCCCCTGGCGTGCAAATTAGAGCCGTTAAACAAACAGAAGTAGAATCAGATTCTCGTAAATCTGGATCAGCTAAAGCTCAAGCCAGTAGAGACACACGCCCGAAATTTAAGCTAGAGATTTCTGGTACAGCCAGGTCTTTTGATGATGTCAATTACTTTCTGTTGACACTCAAGAGGTCTTCCTTTCTCAAAAGAGATCAAACCCAGTTAATAAAAGCTCAGTTGATCGACAACCCCACCAAATTGGAAGTGCCTGAGGCTCAAAAGCGTTCAGCCGCCCAAGCCAAATATGAACTCCCAAAAGTGGTAGACTACACTATTCATACTAACTTAAGTAATATCCCAGCTTCCGAGTTACTCCGAGAGTTAGATAGTAAGGGTGCCGTGGGACTAGTGACTCGGATTAGAACCCTTCAGGAGAAAGGAGTGATTCCACAATGACCTACGCCGATACCGACCAAGAATTTCTGCTAGTTGAAGGGGAGGAAGAAGCCCCTAATTATCCTGTCGCCTTTGGCGTTACCCTTACTCCCAAAGTCGGAGGAATAATAATCGGAGTTTTAGGTATCGCAGGAGCTGCCTATCTTCTACTCAACGCAGTTCAGCCAACTTGGCAAAAGTACCGGGAGTTGCAACAGGACATTGAAAGCAAGAAGCTTCAAATTAAAACTAAAGAAGAAATTCAACAACAGATTGAGCTCAAACAAGCGCAACTAGAGGAAGCCAAGGACAAAAACCGACAGGTGCTGAGTCTATTTGCCTCAGAACAAACCCTAGATACATTACTGCTCGATCTCAACAGTTTTGTCAAAGATACCAATGGCAACTTGAAGAGTTTTACACCAGTAGAACCAGAACCCGTTGTCATTAATGACGGTTCCTTGGGTCCTTTGGTAAATGGGAAACTAAAACGCAGAAGCATCGACCTAGAGCTTGAGGGCAGTTTCCAACAACTCCAGTCAGTCATGCGCTCTTTTGAGCGCTTGCAGGCCCTCATGCTGGTTAACAACTTCCAATCAGACGTGAGTACACCTCAAGCACTAGTAATTAACAACGGTAGAGTAGTTCTCGGTCCTCAACCAACCTTGAAAACAACCTTTAGGCTAGATGCACTGTTACCTTTAACTGAGCAGGAGCAGGAAGAGGCAGAGGCAGCAGCAGAATCATCCAAAAAGAAAAAATAAGCATCTTTGATGGGAACTAGGGTGTAAGCTGGGAGAATTACTTAACTTCGGCTGGGTAAAATTCTCAAAGCTAATCCCAACATTGCTATTGTTAGGTGAGGAGTTCAAGGTGAGACAGGCTCAACAACTAAGTGGAATTTTAGCGATCGCAGCAGTAACAACCCTAGTGGCACCGCAGCCAGTCAGGGCTACTAGTACGCTGGTGACAGGGGTGCAGGTAAATCCCAACGGCACTCAACTGCAAGTCATCCTGGAAACTCAAGCTGGCGATGAGCGCCCACAAATTTTTGCAATCAATCGTGGCAATGATTGGGTAGCAGATATAGTCAATACAGGATTGAGCTTGAAAGAGGGTGACAGCTTACGCTATGAAAACCCCATGTCCGGAATCACTGCCGTGGCAGTTAGCCAGCTAGAACCCAATACTATCCGCATTACTGTTAGTGGTGATGGCGGTTCTCCTGAAGGTCAAATTCTACAGCAAGGGAGTACCTTAATTGCTTTAGGAATTACACCAGTAGCCAATAATCAGGCGACAGCTGAGCCTCCCAGACGTTCACCTCTGAATGTACTAGAACCAGCCACTGTCGCTCAGACGCCAACAGTAGAACCGGAAGAAATCCCAACAGCCGAACCCATCGAGCCAGAGTCTAACCAAACTTCTCCCACAACAGAAGAACAGATAGAAGAAACCGCAGAAGAACAGGTACCAGAGGAAGAAACTGTGGAACCTGCACCGGAACCAGAAGTACTCTTTCCCGAACCAGAAATCATCATTGAGGGGGTACCAGCAAGCCCTGCAAGTACTTCGCAACCAGTGGCACCAACACCTCCCTTTTTGCCCAGAGCAGTTGCCCCACCAGTGGGTGATATTGCCATCTCCAATATCAATGTTGCCGCCAGCAGAATTGATCTAGGCACAGGAGCGCGGGTACCACGCCTGGTATTACGAGAAGCCCCAGTTAGAGAAGTTTTAGCGCTACTGGCTAGGGCAGCGGACCTAAACCTCGCCTTTGCTGGCAGTGGCGCTGCTGGCGGTAGAACAGCCCAGGGAGCGCCCCCAGCTGCTGCCCAACAGACCATTTCACTTGATCTCGAAGACGAACCAGTTCAAGATGTATTTAACTACGTCCTCCAACTTTCAGGACTTGAGGCTAACCGCATTGGACGTACAATCTTTGTCGGTAGCCGGCTGCCTGAGGCAACGCGCAATCTAATTAGTCGTACCCTTCGCCTCAATCAGGTAACAGCTTCTCAGGCTGCAGGTTTCTTAAGTGCTCAAGGAGCTGAAACCCAGAGGGTAGTAGAGGAGGTGACAATTCAGACAGTGGGAGAGGGAGCTGCTGCTAGGACAGTTGAGACTAGAGATACCACGATTGAACCCTTGGCAGCCACAGAGGGTGAAGGTCCGTTACTGCTGAAGGGATTATCAGTACTCACCGATGAGCGTCTCAATGCGGTAATGATGGTGGGGGATCCGCGCCAAGTGGAAATTGCCTCTTCCTTTTTGCTGCAGTTAGATGCTCGTCGCCGTCAGGTGGCAGTTAATGTCAAGATTGTTGATGTTGACCTTATGGGAGAAGAACTCTTCAATACTAGTTTCTCCTTCGGGATTGGTGATAGCTTTTTTGCTATTGACAATGGGGCAGCAGTTTACAACTATGGTGGTTTTAATCCACCTTCTAGTGACGCTACGGCAGGGAATGTTTTTGCACCACCGGTTATCAACTTTCCAGATTTAGATACCGACGTCTTTTTTGATGAGCAAGATGCTCCTTTTGATAATATTAGACGTGGTGATACTAACGAAGGTGGTATAGAGCTTCTTGCTCCCTTTGCTCGTCCTAGCTTTGGTACAGATGTTAATCCTTTCCAGCCCGGCGTCACAGGTATAGAGATTGATGACGATGGAACTATTGAGTTTGAGTTTGAGGCTCCAACCTTGTTCCAGTACCCAAGTGATTTTTTGGCTACTCTCCAGGCTCAGGTTACCAGTGGCAATGCCAAAATTCTCACAGATCCAATTCTAGTAGTACAAGAAGGGGAAACAGCTGAGGTCAATCTGACTCAAGAAGTAGTTGGTAATATTAGTAGTGAGACAGACACTACTGATGGGCTAACCACCAGAACAATCACGGCAGAAATTGAGGAGGCTGGTCTCAGTCTGGAGATAACCGTTGATAGAATTGACGACAATGGTTTTGTCAGTTTGCGTGTAAGTCCAACAGTCACTTCAATCGGAAGTACTCAAGATTTGAGCGTTGGAGATGATACTAACCAAATCGCTTTACTCAACAGGCGTCAACTTGAATCTGGACTAATTCGCCTGCGAGATGGTCAAACTTTAATCCTTTCAGGTATTATTCAGGAATCCGACCGGACAACAGTCAGAAAAGTGCCAATTCTGGGCGATCTTCCAATTATTGGTGCCTTGTTTAGGAGTACCGACAGGGACAATGAACGCAATGAGGTAATTGTACTGCTAACACCTCAAATTATTGATGATTCAGAACGATCTGGATTCGGCTACAACTATACACCCAGTCCAGACGCCCGTCAATTGTTGGATCGGGGAGGTTTCCCCACTCGGGATAGTAGCCAGTGAGGCGGTGATATCCATTTTACTTAGAAATATGATCTAAAGAATCATCTCCCCGAGTCATCCCCCCCTCTCCCCATCCCCCCTCTCCCCATCTCCCCCTCTCCCCAGTCCTTATAAAAATATGCAAATTGTGAACTTTTTTCAAAAAATTGGGTGTTATTTCCTAAAAAATCCCGTAATACCAAGAAAATCAAGCTTTTAACGATCCAGATCAGGCAAGCACACCTTAGAATAATCAGGCAGCAGACTTTAAAATATTGCATGAAACTTAGAGCCGGTGGGTTTTTCAGCAATTTTGAGCAGAAGCTCCCCACTCTTAGGATCAAAATCTAGGTCTCAAAAGCGGGATTTTAGAGCAATATTTTAAAGGTGATGCCTACAAGAAAAGGAGTTAATCAATGAATAAGGGTGAATTAGTCGATAAGGTTGCGGAAAAAGCTACTGTGACCAAAAAACAGGCAGATGCAGTTTTATCTGCTGCTTTAGAAGCGATTATGGAAGCTGTGTCCGAAGGCGATAAAGTGACCTTGGTTGGCTTCGGCTCTTTTGAATCGCGGGAACGAAAAGCCCGTGAAGGTCGAAATCCTAAAACTGGCGACAAAATGGAAATTCCTGCCACTAAAGTTCCTGCTTTTTCCGCTGGGAAGTTGTTCAAGGAAAAAGTCGCGCCAAAATAACTACCTATTTTGAACGGAACCGATCCTTGAGAAGACCAAATCACGGGGGCAACTTAGTCTGGGCAGGAGCAATAGCCGGCTGTCCCCCTTCCTCGATTTTGGATTTTTCTGCTAGTATTAACCCCCTGGGACCTCCAAACAGCGTGATTGCAGCAATTGAGGCCCAGTTTAAAGGTTTGATTTCCTATCCTGACCCTAACTATCAGCAGCTACGGGAGTCTCTGAGTCAATTACACCCGAATCTAAATCCTGACTCGATTGTGCCAGGTAATGGCTCAGCAGAGCTGTTAACCTGGGCAGGTAGGGAACTAGCTCAATTGGAGGAAACTTGCCTGCTCACTCCGGCATTTAGCGATTATCAACGCGCACTCAAGGCGTTTGAGGCTAATGTCACCGCCTGTCCCCTTAGGGATTGGGGCTGTTTGACAGTCAAGGGGAATAGCAAGAGCTTGGGTAACGCCTATGGAAACGCCGATAAAGCGATCGCACCCATTTTAAATGGGCAATTACCAATCCCAAATCCCAAACCTCCAATCCTAAATCGAAGGGGTCTGTTGCTTAATAACCCCCATAATCCTACGGGTCGATTGTTTGACAGGGAGACTATTGAACCTCTACTAGAGCAATTTGCTCTGGTAGTTATAGATGAAGCCTTCATGGATTTTCTGCCTCCTGAGAAGCAGCAAAGCCTGATTCCATTAGTACAGGATTATTCCAACTTGGTGATTTTGCGGTCGCTCACCAAGTTCTATAGTCTCCCTGGATTACGATTGGGTTATGGTGTCACTGCTCCTGAGCGCATTCGTCGCTGGCAGCAGTGGCGTGATCCTTGGTCAGTAAACTGTCTCGCCGCTGCTGCTGCCGCAGCGGCTGTGATCGATACTGAGTTTCAACAGCAAACTTGGCAGTGGCTGCCAGCAGCACGCTCACAGCTATTTCAGGGTTTAGCCAAGCTGCCAGGGTTGCAACCTGAGTACAGTGCTGCTAACTTTCTACTGGTACACTCTCAACAGTCGAGTTCGCAAATTCAGGAAAAACTGCTCAAGCAGAGCCGATTTCTAATCCGTGACTGTTTGAGTTTTCCGGAATTAGGTGATCACTATTTTCGAGTTGCTGTACGCACCGAAGCAGATAACCAGTGCCTACTGGAAGGTTTAGAAACCATTCTGAGTAGAGGAGACAGGGGGTGAGGGAAAAAAAGAGTGGGGGAACAAGTAAGCAGACGCGGTGACGCGGAGAATTAAAATTCCAACCAAAATTTCGCTCACCCGGAGACAGAAGCCAAAATCAATTGAATTTGTTGTAAATGACTGTTGACTACGACTTGGTTGTCATTGGAGGCAGCACTGCCGCCATCTACGCTGCCGTTAGAGCCTCTAGCTTGAAGGCTCGTGTCGTTTTGGTAGAAACCCCTGACTTCCAGAACAACTGCTTGAGTCAGGGAGCAATTTATACTCAGGCGTTGCAGCAAGTTGGACGTGTCGCACAGCAACAGCGTGAGGCTGATAAATTTGTGATTGACTCTCCGGCGGCTGAGTCTACAACCCAAGTTTTAACAGATGCTCCCTGGTACTCATTAAGATCAGTTCAATTGACTCAGGCAAGAGAGTGGGCAGATATCTTGCTTAGCAATCGCTTACAAGAAAATTCTCCCGAAGTTTTAGCATCTTTAGGCATTGATTTAATCGTCGGTATCGGTGAATTTTGCCGACGCCCTCGCCTGGGCTTCATAGTCAACAACCGACTATTGCGGGGGCGCGCTTATTTGATTGCTACTGGTTCTCGCCCAAAGATTCCCCAGATAGAAGGATTACAAGATGTTGGTTATCTCACGCCGCCAGATATCTGGCAGGAAGCGAAACCAAAAGCAAGGGAACCAAAGCAGGAGAATGCCGTTAAATCTAACTTAGAAGGCTTCTCTAGGTTTCCCATAGGGGAAAAGGTTCTACTGGACAATAGCCCGACGCTCAATAGGGGAGGGGAAAACTCGGAGCAATGGACTTCCTCTTCCCGAAATTTGCAAGGTAGCTTGGTGGTGATTGGTGGCTCTGCCATTGGCACCCAACTAGCTCAAATTCTGGCAAGGCTTGGGTGTGATGTTACTCTCGTCGAGAGTGGTTCTGGGATCTTACCAACAGAAGACCCAGAGGTATCTCGCTTAGTGCAAGCCCAGTTAGAGGCAGAAGGTGTTCGCCTCCTCACCCAAAGTCCAATTTCCCACATTAGGCAAATTGAAAATAAAAAGTGGATACAGGCGGGAAATGAAGCAATTGAAGCTGATGAGATTTTGCTTGCTTATGGTCATCAGTCAAATCTGGAAGACTTAAATTTGGAAGGCGTGGGTGTGAAGTTCGACAGCAAAGGACTTGAACTCAATGAGAAACTGCAAACCACAAATCGGCGTATCTATGCCTGTGGAGATGTTATCGGTGGCTATCAGTTTGCCCACATTGCCGAGTATGAGGCAAGCATAGCTCTCAAGAATGCCCTGTTTGCACCCTTATTTAAAGTTGATTATCGCTCGATTCCTTGGGCAATCTCCTGTGATCCCCAATTGGCAAGGGTTGGTTTAACGGAAGTGCAAGCTAGAAGGCGTTACGGTAAGAAGGTTCTGGTGGTGCGGCAATATTTCAAAATCCTTGAGAAGGCTCAGCTGCTAGGGGCAACGAGCGGGTTTTGTAAATTAGTTCTTTGCCGCAATGGGGAAATTTTAGGAGCATCAATAGTTGGAGCCGAAGCTAGTGAGTTGATTGGCGAAATTGCCTTGGCGATTCAGCAGAAGATTAAAGTGAGTGCGATCGCTAACTTACCCCACGTCTCCCTAACCTTATCAGAGATTATTGGCAAAACTGCTAGAGAATGGCAGCAGCAAGGCTGGGCCGGTAAGACAACTCTACAAAACTTTCTAGAAAGCTTCTTCAATCTGCGTCGCAATTGGTCAAAGTGACTCCTGCCTCTTTATCTAATTTTACCGACTTTTTTACTTTTTGGGCTTAATCTTTGAAATAAGGGTTCCAGAAACAAGGAATTCTAAGTGCTTTGAGGGTGTAAATGCAGCTAATTCAAATCAGTAAAGTTACAGAAGCTTTGTTATTCCAGAAATGGGTAAGTTGCGTACTTTGCTGTTAAGAAAATTGTGAAAATTTTAGGAGGTATCATAGTGAAACTAAAGCTCGTAGCTGTGTCGCTTTTGTTGGTGCTGACATCGGTCTTAGGAGCTTGTAGTAGCGGAGAAACTCAACTTGAGAGCGAACCTGATGCAATTGAAAACATAGAAGAGCCGCAGGCATTACCAGAAGTTGAGGACTCGCAATTACCTGATTCACAATCACCAAAAGGATTGGATGATACTACATTAAAAGGATTGGATGATACTACATTGCCCGCGGAAAAGGACGCCGCGCCAGCGACTGGTGAAGCTGATGCTACTTTAGAAAACCAAGGTGAATCTGATAATATCCCAACTGCTCAACCTTGATAATTTAAGCTAGGGTGAACTCTCAAAGGGCTATTAACTGATATCATTTCCGGTCAATTAACCTTAATAAAAGTAGGTTGGGTATAACGAAGTGAAACCAAACTCTGACCATATATATCTGTTGGGTTTCGTTGCCTCAACCCAACCTACAAATACAGATTTTTATTATGGGTAATCCATCGGACATGATCTGAAAGCTAATTTGGCGACAACACTACCTATGACTGTCCTTTTTGTCTGACTCAAGGGTCATGAACTCATCGACATGATTTCTTAACCGTACTTGTCAATCAAGTACGGTTTTCAACATAGGGAACACCGGAACAGTGAGGAACTCACTGTTTTCCTTACTCTTTGTCCTATATTTCATTCTATTTGATTTTATCAGAATAAATTTGATCGGACTGAATAATTAAAAATTTTGGGCTTAGTGCATGTCTAGACAGTTCGTTCCCTCTCCCCATCTCCCCATCTCCCCATCCCCCCCTCTCCCCATCCCCCCCTCTCCCTTCAACAAGGCGTAGCTCAGTCAATTGAAAAGCCCTATATATTGACCGAACCAATATCAAAAATTTTTTTTGAGCCCAATTGCGAAAACCAGTTAGCTCACCCTATAACACTATAGATTGATTCAAGGTTGCGATTGCACTGCCGAAGGGCTGTAGAGGCAGCTCAAAAGAAGATACTTAAGGATTTTCTTTAAAGATTATAGCATTTGCTAGCAGTTCTAAAAATTAGAATTTGCCGGCTATCAACCTTGAACCGTAAAGACTTTTTGGACTACTAATTCAGTTTTCGAGAAATTATTCAATTTCTCCTATATCAAGCTGGTTAATATTCCTCAAGTCTACAGGAATTCACGCTGACTTTGACTAAATCACGTTAGAAATTCAGGAGCAAATACTAATGTCTACTATCACTGGAACTTACTTTGACAACTATCTCTATGGCGGAGCAGGTGACGATTACATCCAAGGTTTGGGTGGCGACGACTACCTCTTCGGCAGTGCCGGGAATGATACTTTAGTAGGTTCTGATCCTTGGGTATGGGATTCTGGTGCTGGTGAGTATGACACCCTTAGCGGTGGTGCAGGAGCTGATACCTTTATCCTGGGAGACTCTTATGAAGCTTACTACCAAGGCTTTGGTTTTGCCACAATTACTGACTTTAACTGGCTTGAGGGCGATCAAATTCAAGTCTTTGGTAGCATAAATGATTACACACTCTATTATGATGATTATGCTAACACTGTTGATATCCTCTACCAAGGTGATTTGATTGGTTTTGTGGAAAACACCAGTAACGTTATCCCCTCATGGGACTTCATCTTTGTTTAATTAGTTGGAGGTTCTAGTTACACTTCCAAGGAAGAAGCAAAAGGATTAGGAGGAAAAAGGATGAGGTTTAGAGTTACTTGGCTGTTTACTCTCATCCTTTTTCCCGGAATCACTCTAGAATTATCGCTTAACCTACAATAGCGCTTGAGCAGTCGGTTTCCTACCAAGGACTACCAACTAAAGTAAAACCAGACCAATAGTAAGGGTGGGATAAATCAGCATTTTCAGGAAGATCTAAATTAGATGGTAAGGGAATACTACCCCCTGACCAAATAAATTTTCCATCCTCGATATAGGCTTCATCTCTGAGCATGGCAAGCTGTGCTTGTCTTAATGCTTCTGCTTTAATTGGAGCCTCCCGCATTTTCTGGTAAAACTCTACCATCATTCCTAAAGTGCCGACATCATCAACAGACCAAAGACTAGCCAGGGTTGATTTTACTCCTGCTAGAGTAGAAAAACCAGCAAACCCTAGTTCGGTGTTACGATCGCCAAAGGCAGTACGACAAGCACTGAGTACGACAAGCTCAACATCAGGATTATTCCAGTTTAGTTCTCTAATTTGATTAAGACGAAGTTGAGTATCCCAAAGCCGAATATAGGCTTCGTTAGGTTCGTCACGGGAAAAGCTGGCATGGGTGGCTAGATGCACGATGCCGAAGGGGGTATCTTGACGTTGCTGTTGGAGGTTTCTCAGCGTAAAATCCTCGTTCATGAAGGGTTTTCCCTCCCAGAGGGTGTTGGCAATCAAATCTGTTTCTACCTCAGTAGCAGGGAGCGGATTCTCCTTCTTACCAAATTTAAACTCACCAAATTCAGAGACACCCATTGCTAGCACCTCTGTATCTTTAATGTCAACGTAGGTCATATCAGTCAAACTTAAGCTAGGCATCAAGCCGATGCTGTATTGCTCAACTAAAAATTGATTACCGTCATGTAAGGCGGCAAGGGGGAGCGATCGCAATTCATAATCTAAAATAAAGGCGATGTTATCTATTTCTCGCTCTTCGAGTTCTCTCAGCAATGGTTTTATTAACCATTGGTATAATTGCTGAGCACATTCAGACTGCAATCCCTCGAATCCATCACTTTTGAAATTAAATTCCATAGTGAGTTCTTTGCGAAAAGCTTGTACTTTCGCAATAACACTCTCTCGCTGAGCACCAACAACTGGAAGTCTGATCACATTGTCGCTAGCCGTCACTAGTAATAGTTCAAGTTCACCATTCTCTGGAGCAAACATGGCATAGATGAGGGCAGGCTTAATTCCTGTTTGCTTTTCAATTTGACGCAGAGAGAGTTGAGCCTCACTCAAGGTAGTTTCACTACTTCCAGATTGGCTAATATTATCTGGTAATTGTGGAATTTCTGAACCACTGAACACCTCTGTAATGTATTTCTCGTAAGGTGGCGTCAGTATTTCCTCGAATTCTTTAACACCGGTATCAAGAACAGACGTGCCTGTAACTAGAGAGGAATCGGAAGAGTTATCTGAGTCTGAGTTGTTGTTGAACCCAAACTCTCCCTCCGGAGTGGGCTCAATGTCAAGCGGTTGAAGGATAGGGTCGGTAGTAATAATTTCAATATTACCGACAGTGACGCTTCCAAAAAAGAATTGTACTGGCGCAATAGTAAAATCACCACTGGTGATAGTTCCTGCTGTGCCATTTCTGTCTAGGTTGCCTATGTTGAAGGGGACACCTATGGCTCCGCCACCGTGTCGAATAGTAATATCACCGCCTTCAATACCGCCTGCGGTAGAAATACTTGCTATTTGACCATTGCGATTGATAAATGTATCGGTGGCAGAGAAAAAGCTTTCTGTGGTGATATCAACGTTGCCACCAAAGGTTGCACCTTCAGCGTTAATTGAGCTTACTTGGATACCTTGTTCTGGATCGATGAATACATCGCCGCCTGCTCCAGAGCCTCCACTGCTATTGATTTGTCCGGTAGTGATTTGGATACTGGCTTCAATGCGAATTTCGCCGCCATCTATGGTTCCGGAGGATTGAAGATCTTCAGTGGTAATGGTTCCATTATTGCTGATGAGGGTAATACTTCCCCCTGAAGTAGAAATATCGCTGGTTGTGATATCACTTTCGGCAGTAATTTCAACTGTACCGTCATTGTTTAGCGTCACTGCATCAGCAAAGTTAACTGTACCACTAGCATTGATATCAATTCCCTCTGTATCAACTTCTATAGTAGAAAGGGCTTCAATATTCCTAGAGTTAATTTCTAAACCGCTTCCTGATGTGAGTGAACTATTGAGGTTAACATCACCTACAGCATTAATAAAAATATCTCCCGAACCATTAGCAATCAAAGGTTGGTCAATCGTAAATATACTGCCATTGAGAGTTATTGAACCATTATTGGCAGTACTGATACCATTAACTCCGCCGACTGAAGAAATGACTTTTATTCCAGTGTCATCTTCACCAAAGCGAATATCGCCGTTACGATTAGGACCTCTACCACTCAGAGCAACATCCCCGGAAACCCTGCTGCGAGCAGCTATATTTCTCGCATTAATGATCAACCCAAGACCACCATTACCAGTTATCCCATTAGCTGAATCAAGTAAAATTGCTCCTTGATTTCCTTGAATTGCCACACTTCCATTGGAACCATCACTAATAGTGCCAGTGGAGATAAATTGTGCGGTTTTGTCACGGGCAAGTTGAATACCGGGCTCAACACTGGGAGAAACTGTAGAACCACCAATTCTTATATCTCCGCCTCTGACAGTGAGATTATAGTCTTCAGAAACAAGCTCGTTAAGATTCCGCAATCTAACATCTCCAGTTCCTGTCAACCCTGGACTGCCAATTATTACAGTACCAGAGGATTCTAGATTAGTTGTTAATTCAGTAGTATCAAGGTTGAAATTACCACTAGCGCCATTGCCTAGACCAATATTTGAGGCAGGATTTGAGGGTTGAAAGGTTACATCTCCCGTGCCAGCATCAATCAAAGAATTATCATTCAATTCAATATCAGCAGCAATGAAGGTGATATTACCGTTGCCTGATGTTACTGTGTTGTTCAGGCTAATTCCTGTTGCTCCAGTGATTGAGATGTCTCCAGAACCGTTAGAAATCGGCTGATTATCTGTAACACGGTTCCGACTCACTAGTTGAATATTGCCATTGGCACCCGTACTCAACCCATTTACAATCTCATCAGGGGCATTGTCTCTTCTTTGAACCGTAGTGATAACATATTCGGTGGGAAAATCAACAGAATCTCCAAGCAGGATGTCTCCAAACTCAGTTCGAGCTGCAATATTTCTGACATACACATCTAATTGTCCTCCATCACTACCCGAATCAAATTCACCAATTCCATTGACGGCATCAAAAAGTACAGTTCCATCGCCTCCAATTACTACATCTCTCCTTGGTCCTTGATTAATAAATCCAGTGGATATGAATCTTGCTGTACGGTTATCAGCAAGTTGGAAAATAGGATCGGAGCCACCTTCAAAATGAATATCTCCCCCAGCGACTATTAAGTTGTAGTTTTCTCCAATGAGAGATGCTAGGTTTCTAAGTTCTACTCTGCCTGTACCAATTGGAGTCACTGGGACAAAGTTTGCTGTTCCTGCGCCAATAGTTACAGTGCCAGAGGATTCTAGATTAGTTGTTAATTCAGTAGTATCAAGGTTGAAATCACCACTAGCGCCATTACCTATTCCAATTGTTGAGGCAGGATTTGAGGGTTGAAATGTTGCGGTAGATGTAATTGTAACAGGGGCTTCTAGTTCAACATCATTAGCTGTGACAATCAGATTGTCAATGGTCATTGCCCGCTGTATCCGCACTGTTCCCTGATTCGTTTCAAGCCTCACAATACGAATATTACTGTTTAGAGGTAGAGGATCTGCACCAGGAATAACGGTAATATCCCCAACTTGAAAATTTGGACGATTATCTAAGCTTCCAATGATGATAGTATCCCTTTCAGGTTGCAGCGCTGCAAGATCATTTGCTGTGAGATCTAAAGCCGAAGTATCACTATTGGGGTTATTATCAACAGCACCAATCTCTATGTTTTGATCACGTAGAAACGAAGAAAGAGTAATGCTAGAACCTAAAGCACGAATAGGATTTTGATTGCCGCTTAGATTGATTTCACTCGCTCGTAACGAAATTGGTCCAGTTACTTCTAGCCCTCGCTCGATGCTGAGTGTTCCTTCTACATTAAGGGTCAGATTTCTATTGAATACCAGTGGATTTTGTGGATTATTAGGATCTGCGGGAATGGTAAGATCTGCATTACTGCCAATGCGGTATATGGCACTCGATATGTCACTCGATATGTCAGACAAAAAAGCGTTTAGATCACTTTGTGTGAGGTCAAGTGTGCCGGGATTTTCAGTTATTCCGCCTAGAACAACATTTTGATTGGAGTTAAACGGAGGGCTGAGCGCAATAGAACAACAAGTAGAATCTGATGAATCATCTATAGTGCGGATTGACTCATTACCACCCAATAAATCAATCTCATTACCTCGCAGGCTCAGATTTCCACCTGAGGACATATTAACCCTGCCCAGATTGATACTGTCTCCAGTAATAGTCAGACTTCCACCCTGAGTGCTAATAGTATCGCCAGGGTTCATAGTAAAAGCTCCACCTGCACTAAATGTGATTACTGAATCAGCAATCGTTGTTGGCAAGCTCAGATTGTCATCGGCTAGATCATTAACAGTAATGTCATTTGTCGCTGCAATTGTTACCTCTGCATTAGCAGCCAGACTTTCTAATGCAATCTCAGAAATAGTAAAGGTTGCACCTGGAGAATCGCCTGCAAGAATTTGACTATCAGTAAGCTCTGCATCGTTAGCTCCTCCATTACCATCCACAATTGTGATATTTGTAGGATCGAGCAGTAGTGACCCAATTGCTCCATTGGCAGCAGACACATCAACATCCCCTCTAAAAATCAGGTTCTCCTTTCCTGATACCTCAACCAAACCACCATTACCAGAACTATCCCCACCACGAGCACTAATATTGCCATAGAATCCAGTAGTCCCATCAGCCCAAACAATTACCGTACCGCCATCACCACTATTGAGCGCATCAGCATTAATAACAGCATCACCACTAACAAAAGTATTTAAGGCATTAGGTACATTGCCCTTACCCTGATAATCCCCTCCAATACGTACCGTACCACCGCCATTAATACCAGAAGCATCAATATTGGCACCAACTATACCTACCTGGGAACCAAAAATATTGACTTGAGGAGTGGCAACAGCTGAATTATCAGAAACATCAATATCTCCAGCCGCAATTGCTGTTGCTGGTAAATCTGGAATCACTGTCCCAGATTCATTTAACTGTACCTCCCCCGTTGCCGTCACACTCAAACCTGTCTCTCCACCCTCAGTCAGCAACACAGGTAAATCCAAAGGTGTAATTGCTAAAATATTTCCCTGACTATCCCGTGGCGGTTCAATCTCCAAACTTAATAAGCTTCCCGGCTGTGAAATTCTAATAGTACTCTTGCCAGGAACCGCCGCCATGGTAATATTTCCCCCTGGCGCTGTTAAAGTTCCCGTATTAATCACATTGCCAGCAACTAGATTTAAATTCGCTCCCGTTGTTACCGTCAAATCTCCCGCATTAATAATGCTTCCTGGTTGCACCAAATCAAAGGCAAAATTAGAGGGATTACCAACTAAATTTTGATAGTCATTGGCACCGAAAGCATTGAACCAATTGCTATCTCCGAAACCAATTCCCGTAGCTGTAGTGGTAGTAAAGTCACCAGGTACATTCAGTTGAGTATTTGTACCAAAAATAACTCCCGCCGGGTTCATCAAAAAGAGATTAGAATTGCCGCCGAGAACCTGAATTAAGCCATTGACAAGGGAGGGATTACCACCAATAACCCGCCCTAAAATATTCGTGATTTGGGGATTGGAAAGGAAATTGACGACTTGTTGGGCATCGAGTCCAAACTCTTGAAAACTATGAAAGAGATTTTTCCCATCACCGGAGAGAGTGCCACCATCAATATTGAATTCATTGCCATCAATGGTAATTACCGTATCCGTACCATCATTAGCAGAGGTAATCGACTGTGCAGAAGCTGGTGCAATTGGCACAGTAGCGCCAATCGCAATTATCCAGGAAAAGGGCAACGAAAGTAAGAGTGAGGTAATCCTCTTAGGGTAGATGCTCTGATTTGCTTTAATAGACACCATTAGCCTATTGGTGAAGTAGTGGAGATTGAGTGACGGGTATAACTTAAAACATTAGCAAGAGAACATTCCTAATTGCTCAAGAACATTTAACTTAGCCTTGAATAAGATAAATCCCGTAGTATTGTACAATCCAGGGATAACTACTTCACATAAATCTAACATTGATTTTAAATGAAGAGATTTGAAAATCATCCCATCTCCCACTCTCCCCATCTCCTCAACTACTGTTGCGGGAGTGTGCAGCATTCGACTAAAGGTTCATTAACTACTGCTTCGAGTCCTACAATAGGATAGCTAAGGAGTTTTTGCCATGCTTCCAGCAATGCTTGGTCATTAGGTGCTGCTAACCGGGCATTTCCTAATACTGTCAGCGCATCGTACCAAATGCGATTTTGAGTATAGAGATTGCTCAGTTCAATAATTTCCTGGGGTGACTTGCCTTCTAAATCCAATTCTGATGGGGCTTCAATCGCAACGCGACGGATAGAACCCTCGACATAGGCAGGACGATCGCCACTATCATCACAGTACATCGCAACCATCCAATTAAAGAACCCTGATTTATCCTCTGAATCAGGGTTGCTCACGGGAAGTTGAACTGTTTCAGGTAGGGGGAGGCGAACAATACCTGCGGAGGCATCAAGATTTTCCTGTTCGGTACGATATACGGTACTACCAGACTCATCCTTTACCATTACTAGAATAGACTTAATTGACGATAACTCCATCGGCACTTGTAGCCATAGAGTTGGGTTTGCTTGAGTTGTCCATCCTCCCTGCTCATCTACAGGTACCAAGGAAGTCAGATCAAAATTACAACTACCACGACTGCCTGCAGATTTTCCCTTATTAGGTCTTCCGGTACCACTAAAATCTACTTCATCCGCCTCATGAGCAATCGCTCCTCTACCCAAGGGGTGCAGTACCAAGAGTGCTACCAGGGGAAATGCCCAAATATTATACCTTCTGCAAAAGCCTTTTTCCGATGCTATCGGCGTTAATTCTTTTCCACTATCTAATATTTCCTGCTTCCTTTTCCCGACTTGTTCAAAAAGTCTATTGAACTGAGGATGAGTGAATCTTTCATACCAAGTTGATTTAGCAAATTGGGGGCGTTTCATTGATAAGTTCTCCAGTAGATGCTTTACCCAAAAACGTTTAAATTAAAACTGTTTTTCAATAGTTCGGGAATGGGGGATTAAACCTGCCATAACTGTGCAACCAATCACTACAGGTATTAGCGGCAACCACCATCCGACTTGCAATGCCAAAAAGCCAAGCACACTCAAACAAGAAGAAGTGACGATAACTATCAAGATTATCTGATTACGACTACGAAGCAGGATCATGACTCCTCCAATGCCTAATGTCCAAAAATAAATCCACAGAACATCCCCCCATTGAGGCAACGTGCGGAGCAAAGGACGATTATCCTCGACAGCACTGAGGATTTGACTAATCATATGGGCTTGAACTTCTACCCCAGCCATCTCGCCGTAGGGCGTAAGGTGATAGTCTTTATAACTAGGGGCAATGGTGCCAATAAGGATAATGCGATCGCTAATCAGGTTTGCCAGTATCCGATCGTTAGTTTCTTCTAGCAATTTGGATAATGAAATTGTAGGAGCGATCGCTTCTGTAGCGCGATAGTTAAGAAGAGTGTTATATCCGCCCATGTTGGAACTGTGGTAGACACTACGATGTCGATTAAGTTGGGGGAATTCAACTCCGTTGATAGTCAACAAGCCATCATTTAAAGTAGCTTGGAAATGTGAAGTTTCTTCCAAATACTTGCCAGCAACTTGGTAACTAAAGGATTTATCAGTGTCGCAGTTTCCAAAAACTGACATACCAATGAGGTGACGGCGAATTCGATTATCTGAGTCAACGACAACATTACTAAAGCCTAACTGATCTGGCTCTACATCTGGTGGTGGGTTAATCGTATCTAATTTTTCACCTATCTTAACTTGGCAAGTAAAGATGGTGTTTGCAGATAGTCTCAGATTGGTGTCAACTTTAGAAGAGTTGCTAGAATTATTGGCTTGAGTCAATTCAATGGCATTAAATACTGGTTTGAGTTCACGAAAAATGTCAACGCCAACCACTACTGGTTCATAGGGCTCTAACTTTTGCCAAACTTCTGCTAAAGCTTGATTGGAAAACGAACCTTCTAAGTCATACCCTTCGTCCTCCTGATAGCCTATGTCATTTTCGTTAATAGTAACTAGCAACATCCGGTTATCTGAACCTTCAGTTGGACGCAATCGCATCAAACTATCAAAGGCCCAAAATTCCAGCAGCTCCAAGCCTCCTAAAAATCGCACTCCCACCACCAAAGTGGATACCAGTACACTGAAAATTAAAGTAATTATAAACTCGATTCTAATTGAAATATTTTGAGGCTTGTGAGTAGGAACTGTAACCGTTTGTTTAACAATAACTTGCACTTTTGATGTCGTTTCATTCTCCTGTTTGAACAAATCAAACCAATTCAATGGTTTCGCCACAGAAGGCTGATAAATCACAGGCAACCAACTAGCACAAGGATATTCCTTCTCTATTCCCTGTAAACGTTCCCTTGCTTCCCTTTGAGCCAAATGTAATGATTGACCTTGAGAAAATGCCCCAAGAAAATATTTAAGAAACTCTTGTGCGACAAAGTCTGGAACTGCTTCTCGCATCACAATCATCTGGGGCAGTTGTAACTTGGTCAGAGCATGGGCTAACCCTAAGCCATCACAGGAATTGAAAATTGCCAGTTGCAAACCATTAGCAATCGCCCTGCGCACTCCATATCGTATTTCATCAATTGTTAGATTAGTCGTTGAGTTCAGCCAAAGTATACCCTGTCCTTCTTCTTCTGTTTTACTATGTCCAGCAAAGAATAGGATATCCCAAGATTGTTCATACAAAATATCATTAAGTTCTTGGTGAGTTGGTTCTACCAAAAATTCAACCTTAGCTTCCGGTAACTGATTTAAAGTCTTGCGATCGCTTTCTATATCAATATTTTTACTATCGCCCAAAACTGCCAAAATATTAACCTGGTTCGGATTGGAATTTGCTAAATTCTTCTTATAGGAAGAGGGATATGAACCCACACCACTCAAGGCAATTTCTGCCTGAGGATATTGCTCAATAAAATCCCATAGATGCCAGGGAAGAGCCTGAACTTCAGAATTAGTCGTGCGAATTAGTAATTGAACAGAATCATTAGGCTTCAATTCCTGTCGCAGGTATAAATCTACATCGCGAAACGAATCTGAACGTAACCAAGATTGAAACTGCTTTACCAGCTTTTGAGCAGATTTTGTACAAGCTTCTATGGGATTAATCGTGCCGTCATGTTTAATTTTGTAGGGCTTGATGACACGATTAGAGCTTGAAAGGAGTCGATAATCTTGCTGCCATTGAGTTAAATCCTCTAAGAGGGAAGTTGAAGCAGGGAGGTAGCCATCTATGGTAGTGCCAGAGGCGATAGAACCCTGACTAATATGCAAAGTTACGAAAAAACCCTGATGATTTAGGTTACCCTTCAGTTCTAGTACAGCCAGTTTACTCATGGGAGTTAGCTTGAAGAAGGAGTCAGAATTTAGGAACTAGGAAGCTCCTGGCAATTGAGCATGAAAAACATAAGGCTCTCTGCCCTGGAGCCTCTTGCCTTTACTGTTAGCTCACAGAATTTATACCACAAATTCTTCCTCAATTGTCACTTCTGCTAATTCGATGCGTAGGGAAAAGCAATCGCCTGGTTCTGCATTAAAACCCAGTTCAATCATACGGTTCTCATCTCTTGCCTGAGTATGCATCACAGCTTCACCGACTGCATCAACGACAGTCATTTCCAAGCCCACAGGTAGGAATGTCTGCTTTGTCGAGGGACAAATTTTAAGTTCAATACTTAGCTCTTGCTCTGATTTAGGAATTAGTTCAGTAATTAAAACAATCGCTTCAATTCCCTGCCTAATCGGTACTTCCAAAACTTTGCCTCGGACTACAGAAGACAAATTAGGTGTTGTTGATTCTGCTGCCAGCGAACGATTATTTCGCCATTGATAGTTTGTCAATGAAATTCCCAGAATATCCTCGATAGTTTGCCAGGCAGTTTCAATTTGACCATGTAACCAATTGCTTAGTTGCGTGACTCGATCGCTAAGAGAATATTGATCAAGATACATAGGAAAATCAGAGATTGGACGCAGACGATTTAAGGGCAGTACCTCACTATCAACCCGCTCTAAGAAACCTAGAATCAGGGCATCTGACCGTTCAGATTCAATTTGCGTCACCACATAGGCAATGCGCTCATCTTTAACTTCCGTCGGTACGTAACACTCGGCAGTATTTTCACGCTCTAAAGCAGAGATGGAGCGACACTCAATGCGTCCTTTTCCAATCACCTCCAAATCAGCAACGTTAGTAGTCATCCGCATTACCGGGTTCCAGCTATCACAATTTGAGGGATCAGATGGAATACCGAGGATTTTTAAATAATTATTGAATGTACAAACGGCTAGTGTATTGAGAAAAACCTGCTTTGCCTTCGCTCCATTCGGTTGTTGTTGGGCAAATTGATGGGCAATCTGTCGCGCCTTCTGAGTAATTAAGACGGGAACAGCAATATCCTCTTCTGCTCGAATTGGCTCAATCATCATAGCTACCTCATTTAATAGATTTCGATTTCTTTTTTTCTTCTATATATCCTTGGGCAACTCCAAACTCTCGCAGTAAGGGCAAACAATTGCGATTGTAAAACTTGGGTAAGTCCTTAGCTTGGGCTGGTGTTAGGTTAAATTCCTTGGCGATATCCTGCCAGGGAGTCTCTGAAGGAAAACGCTTTAAGAAAAGTACTTGAGCATTAATTTCACGGCGTTTGCGGAAACAAGTCCGCTGTAATTTACCATCTGGATCATTTTGAACCCAGCTAATAGTTGTCTGCCAAATTTGTAGAACTCTGCCTATATCTTGATTAGAAGCTAGAGTATCGAGGGCATCAAGTATAGTACCATCTTTAGTCTTAATTGGATTTACTTGTCGTTGTTGTTCTCGGTTGTGGCGCTCTCGCCACTTTCGCAACATCCATTTTAGGCGGATGTCAATCCAGGTAGTGACAGCACTAATAGACGGGTCATACTGTTCTAAATTCTGGCAACAGTACTCCCAGGTTTCCTGAAGAGCATCACCGTAGTAAGGCGTGTTTTCTTTCCAGAGTTTGCCAGATTTCATCACCAGGCGGTAAATTTCCTGGATGCACCGCTGACGAGCCACACTTCTAGGGGGATAGGTGCAGGCATCAGCAACCAGTTGTTTTAGGGTTTCGTTTAATGCACTCATATTGAATTGACTGGGTGGCAGGGGCATTAGATGCCACATGTCATTGTTTGCTCGAAGCATGGAGGTTTAATCACTTGCCTCAATCAACATTAAGCAGTTATAGCAGTTGGGGTAGACGTTTTCGCAAAATGCTAGGAGGATTTTTTTTGACTGCATCTGCCAAAATGGTGGTTACGGCACGAATCAAAACTCATGAGTTTATCGTCAAAATTATACCCGTGCCTAACCCACCCTACTACTTACAACCAAAACATTTAGATCTCCCAGTATTTCAGGGGACATTGTATAGCAGGAGGCAGGATGCTCCAGGGCCCGATGCTGGAGGAAAAGCCAAGTTCTATCTGAGTTTGAGACTTTTTTAATGTCTTAACCGCCTTGGCGATTGCTATATAATGAATCACATATTATTTTATGGTGGGTTAGGGCACGAATCAAAACTTATGAGTTCATCGTCAAAATTATACCCATGCCTAACCCACCCTACCACTGACAATCAAAACATTTATTACTTATTACTTATTACTTATTACTTAACTTGTCACTGTCATCTTGGTTATGTTCACTTGGACTATTTAGAATTGGAAAAGGTATTTGGTTCTAGTATTCTAGAACAAATTCCAATTAGAGAACTGGTATGAAGCTAGAAGTTGAAGCTACAAATTCCCCTCCACCGAGTTCTGTTCTCAAGCATGCTTGGGAGCGTCAAGGTACCTATGGCAAAAATGCCAAAGCTGCTCAGACTCGTTTCTTCCAGCTGCGCATAGGGATTCTAGTTTTGAGTGTGTTGGCTACATTGCTAGCTGTGACGCACTCAGTTATAAAGGAAATGTGTCTTGATCCACAGGAAACAATCAAGATAATTCACTGGCTTCTCCTGTTAGTTCCAATTACTCTGAGTGTTTTGCTAGCAGGTGCGGTTAAGTTTGACAAAGGTAACAATTGGATCCTGTTGCGGGGTAGTGCTGAACTTCTCAAAAAAGAAATCTTCTGTTACCGTGCGGGAATTGGAAATTATAGCGATCGCAATTCGCGGGATTCAGTGCTAGCCAGCAAGGTCAAATTGATTAGTCAAAGGCTTAAAGGAACCCCAATTCATCAGACAAGTCTCAGCCCCTACGAAGGAGAAGTTTTACCTAAAAGAAACTCATCCAAAAGTAAGAACAATAAACTTCCAGAAGAGTACAATAAAAACGACGACAAGTTTTCTGATCTTACCCCCACAAATTACCTTCGCTGGCGACTCGAAGACCAGTTTAACTGGTACCGAAAGAAAACTAGGCAGCTAGACAAACAGTTACATTACTTTCAGTGGGGGATTTATCTGTTAGGTGGTATTGGTACTTTTCTGGTAGCAGTTAATCAGGAAATTTGGGTGGCATTAAGCACTGCCCTAGCTGCAGTATTTTCCAGTTTCCTGGAAATCAAGCGGGTTGAAGCGACTTTGATTGCCTATAATCAGGCCGCTGATGATTTATATGATATCAGTACTTGGTGGTCTAGTCTTTCAGACCAAGAGAAATTGGAGAACTTCGAGTTATTAGTTATCAAAACTGAGACAACCATCCAAAGCGAAAATGCTGGTTGGGTGCAGGAAATGAACGATGCACTCACAGAACTTTATCGTGAAACTAAAAAATTGGCTACCGAGTCAAATAATGAGTGTAAAGGTTAATTTCAAAACTCTAGCTATCAGTTTAATTTTCGAGCTTAGAGGCTGGCTGAGATCAGATCCAGTTAATCTAACCTTAATACAAGTAGGTTGGGTAGAAGGAAGTGAAACCAAACTCGTTACCAATATATATGTTGGGTTTCGCTGCCTCAACCTAATCTACCCGTATAAATTTTATTATGGGTAATTCATAGGAGATAATTTGTAGAGATAAAATTGAGGCTTTTATTTTGAGAAATGTAGGCTTCTTTTGGTGTAGATTATAGAGTCTGTCTGCCTAGCCCATATCCTGTTAAAAATTGTTACGAAAAACCGTAATGTGCATAATCACTAGTGTTTAAACCTGAGTAAATATATAAAATTCAACACCCGCAGGCTGGGCTGTTTGTAGAGATGATTCATCTTCAGCTGTATCTACACTAGTTTCAACCCCAAAAATATGACAGTTTTTTTTGATGCCTTTATCTCCTATGGGCGAGCTGATAGTAAAGCTTTTGCCACCAAACTGCACCATCAATTAACAGCATTTGGCTTCAAAGTTTGGTTTGACCAAAACGATATTCCCCCTGCCGTAGACTGGCAGCGTCAGATTGATGATGACATCGAGAAGGCGCATAACTTCATTTTTATCATTGCGCCTCATGCTGTTAATTCTGCCTATTGTCTCAAAGAAATTAAACAGGCAATTAAATACAACAAGCGTATTATTCCTTTGTTACACATTAAATCTTCTGAAGATAAAATGCACCCAGCTATTCGCAAATTTAACTGGCTGCATTTCCAAGAAGACATCAATAGTTTTGAAGAGTCTTTTGAGAAACTAATTAATACCATTCATCAGCATTATGATTATGTAGAGCAGCATACCAAGTTTTTAACTAAAGCTCTAGAGTGGTCAAGAAATAAAAAACAAACTAACTATCTGTTAATTGGTGCAGAGCGCATACAAGCAGAGTCTTGGTTAAAGGAAAGATTTAAAAATGAGCAATTTCCTTGTGAGCCTACTGACTTACAAGCTGAGTTTATTTGTGAAAGTATCAAGAACGCTAATAACTTGATGACACAGGTATTTATCTCCTATTCAGATAAATACCAATATATCAGGAATAAAATTGAGAAAACACTACAGCTAGAAGGCATAACTATCTGGAAACCTGACACGGATATTAAAACTGGTATCGAATTCTCAGAAGCCATCAATGAAGGTATTGAGGAAGCCGATAATTTTGTCTACCTACTTTCGGCTAATTCACTGCTGTCAAAATCTTGTCAACAAGAATTAGAATATGCGTTGACTAATAATAAGCGCCTGATTATCCTCACGATTGATACTGTCGATAGTCAACAAATACCAGCAGCCATACGTGGCTTACAATTCATCGACTTTAGGGGATATGAAGACGAAAATAAATACCAGGTTGGTGTTGCTAAGTTATTAAAGGAACTACATCAAGAGACTCGCTATTACCAAGAGCATAAAATTCTCTTAGTCAAAGCACTCAAATGGCAGCGTCAAAACCTTAACCACAGCATATTATTGCGTGGTCACAATCTACAATATTACCAAAACTGGCTAAAAGTTCATAGGCAGCGTCTTGAACACCCACCCCTAGCTTTACATGCAGAGTTTATTGTTGCAAGCGTAAATCAACCGACGGGATTATCTCAAGAAGTCTTTATCTCATATTCGAGTGCGGATTCAGATTTTGCACGCAAGTTAAATGAGGCACTGCAACTACAAGGCAAAACCACTTGGTTTGATCAAGAAAGTATTCCTCCGGGTACTGATTTTCAACAGGAAATTTATCGAGGTATTGAAAGTTCCGATAACTTCCTATTTATTATTTCGCCCAATGCCGTTAATTCGCCATATTGTGATGACGAAATTCAATATGCTACTAAGTTGAATAAACGCTTGATAACAGTACTCTATTCAGAGGTATCAACTAAAGAATTACACCCGCTATTAGCTCAAGTCCAGTGGATTGATTTTAGAAGATATGGAGGAGATTTTTATTTCAATTTTAGTCAAGTAATCAGAACCATGGATAGTGAAACAGAGCATCTCAGAAATCATACTAAATGGTTACAGCGATCGCTCGAATGGGAACAAAAACACAGAAGTGAAGATTTACTTTTGCGTGGAACTGAATTAGCGATCGCTCAAGATTGGTTAACTCAAGCCCAGGAACAAAATAAACATCCCGCTCTGACTCCTTTACAGAAGGAATATATTACAAAAAGTAGCGATGCGGTATTGGCAGCTCTCAAACAAAAGAAACTCATAACCTTAATTTTGTGGTCGTTGCTCGGTTTGATGAGTGCAGTATTTGTGGTGGCTTTATCTCAGTTTTCTAGAGGAGAAAGACTTCTCGAAAACCAAATCAATATTTTGAGTCAATCTTCAAAAACATTCAGAGATTCAAATCAGCCCTTTGAAGCTTTGCTTTCAGCGCTTAGGGCAAGAAAGTTACTTTTGGAAAAACAGCTAGGGGTAAAACCTAACACCAGGAATCGGGTTAAAGTAGCGTTACAGGATGCACTTTATGAAGTCAAAGAGCGCAATCGATTGCAGGGGCATCATAGCGCGGTCATAAGCGTAGTTTTTAGCCCTGACGGCAAAACCATTGCCACTGCTAGTGCTGATAAAACTGCTAAACTCTGGAGCTTTGAAGGTAAATTACTCCAAACCCTCACTGGACATACAGATTGGGTATATAGTGTCAGTTTCAGCCCCGACGGCAAAACTATTGCCACTGCCAGTGCTGACAATACTGTTAAACTCTGGAGCTTTGAAGGTAAATTACTCCAAACCCTCACTGGACATACAGATTGGGTTAGAAGCGCCAGTTTTAGCTCCGATGGCAAGACCATTGTTAGCGCTAGTTTAGACAACACTGTTATACTTTGGAGCCTTGACGGTAAATTACTCCAAACCCTTAGAGGGCATAATGAGCCAATTCGGGACGTGGGCTTCAGTCCAGATGGCAAAACCATTGCTAGTGCTAGTGGGGACAAAACTGTCAAGCTCTGGAGCCATGACGGTAAATTAATTCAAACCCTTAGAGGGCATAATGAGCCAATTCGGGACGTGAGCTTCAGTCCAGATGGCAGTAAGATTGCTACTACCAGTTTGGACAAAACTGTCAAAATCTGGAGCCGTGAAGGTAAACTACTACAATCCTTCACTGACAATAAAGATGAAGTCTATAGCGTCAGTTTCAGTGCTGACGGCAAGACTATTGTCACTGCTAATGGGGATAACACTGCTAAACTCTGGAATCTTAATGGTACACAACTCCAAATCTTCGCTGGACATCAAGGTGATGTATACAGCGTTAGCTTCAGCCCCGACGGCAAAACCATTGCCACTGCTAGCGAGGACAAAACCGCTAAACTCTGGAATATAAAAATTGACAATAAACTACTCAAAATTCTGACTGAGCATGAAGATTGGATTAGGAGCGTCAGTTTCAGCCCTGACGGCAAGATGATTGCTAGTGCTAGTGATGATAAAACTGTCAAACTCTGGACCAAGGATGGTAAGCTACTCCAAACTCTTACAGGGCATAGTAAGCGTGTCTTTAATGTAAGTTTTAGTCCGGATAGCCAGATAATTGCTACTGCTAGCGAGGACAAAAATGTCAAACTCTGGAGCAACGATGGTAAACTACTTCAAACCATTGCTGGGCATACAGACTGGGTTAGAAATGTTAGTTTCAGCCCTGACGGCAAGCTCATTGCCACTGCCAGTCGTGACAAAAGTGTCAAACTCTGGAGCAAGGATGGTATTTTACTCAAAACTATCACAAGGCATCGCAGTGGAGTCAATAGCGTCAGTTTCAGCCCTGACTCTCAAATGATTGCCATTGCTAGTAATGACCAGAATCTCACACTATGGAACCTTGATGGTAAACTACTTAAGACTTTAATGGGGCATTCTGATTATATCGTAGACGTTAGTTTCAGCCCTGACGGCAAGACCATTGCTACTGCCAGTAATGACAATACTGCTAAACTCTGGAGCAAGGATGGTAGAGAACTCAAAAGCTTCACTGGACATAACGGTGATGTCAATAGCGTCAGTTTCAGTTCTGATGGTCAAACTATTGCTACAACTAGTGCTGACAAGACTATCAAACTCTGGAATCTGGATGGTAAGCTATTAAAAACCCTCGCAGATCATGACAAACCTGTCTTTGATGTGAATTTCAGCCCAGACAACCAAACAATTGCTATTGCTAGTCAGGATCAATCTGTAATTTTGTGGAATTTAGATTTAGATTTTGGTAGGCTAGGAATGATTGCTTGTGAGTGGGTTGGTGATTATCTTAAGCATAACCGGAATGTAGAAAAGGGTGATCAACATCTTTGCAATCTAGAAAATAGAAACTAGAATTAGCCGCAGAGTAAGCTAACCTTGAGATCCAGACTTTAAATAACTATCCTAATCCAATAATTTTGGATTTTATAATTTTAATTGTTATAATTTCATCATCAATACAAAATTTACTTTGACTATGTTAAAAACAACTTTGCGGTTTATAAAATTGGCAGCGATCGCTTTTCTGATGGCTATAACTCTGATGTTGAATTCAATTCAAGTAAGCTATGCTGCAGAACCAGTAATAGGGAGTATTGATTCATCTATTGATATTAGTGATCAAGTCGAAATGAAGCCAAAACTACAACAGCAAGACTTAGATAGCTTGTCACACCCAAATAGCTCCGCCAACACCAAAACGCAGAATCTAGAAACCCCTATGTTCTCAGTTAATAAACAAAACCCACAGAAACAATTCAAAGGCGGAATATGTACCCAGGGAGGCTGTTCTTCGCCAGAAGAATTTTGGGATGAAGAAGCCTGCATGTGCAAGCGTAGACCAATATAACATTATTTCAATGCGTCTGTGTACAAAAATAAAACAGAACTGGTGTTGTTTGCCAGTGTTAACTTGCCTGCTTTTTTTAACTAATAAGGTAAGAAGTGACGAGATTACCTGATACAATTGATAATTGCTATACAATAGCTGAACATAATATCATCAAACTTATGGTTGTAGTCCCTCCTGCATCCAAGCCGCCTAGTCCCGTTAGTGAACAACGAGTAATTTTTCATAACCTCAACTGGCAAGCATACCAACAAATTATGCAAGCCTTGGGAGAAAGCCGCTGTGCGCACCTCATCTACGACCGCGGCACTTTAGAGATTACCATGCCTCTAGAAGAACATGAATTTTACTCGGAACTTATTGGACGTTTTATCTACTTCTTAGTATCGGAAACGGGCAGAACAATCAAAACAATGGGTTCAACAACCCTAAATCGAGAAGATTTGGATCGAGGTGCAGAACCTGACAAAGCCTACTATATTCAGAACCAAGCCCAAGTAGTTGGGAAAACAATTGATCTCAAACAAGACCCTCCTCCTGACTTAGTAGTAGAAGTAGATATTACCCATACTAATATTGATAAATTAGCCCTCTATGCCCATATGGGTATCCCAGAATTCTGGCGCTACGATGGACAAATTTGGTACATCTATCAACTCTCTGGCGATTGCTACCAAGAAGTAGACGTCTCTCCCACTTTTACCTTTGTACCAAAAACCAAGTTGTATGAGTTTCTTGCCGAGGCTCAAAAGGATGAGATTAAAGCAGAACAAACCTTACGCCAATGGATACGCCACAAATCCATGCCCTAGGGGGTTGAGCAATAGATAAAATTGACCTTACCTTGGGTATAAAGGTCACATCAACCAAAAGGCGAAAGGCATGAGGATTTTACTAGTGGAAGATGATGAGCGTATTACTGACGCTCTTGCAGAAGACCTCAGTGACCAGCATTATGCTATTGATGTTGCCTATGATGGGGAAGAGGGTTGGGAGCTTGCCACTGCTTTCACCTATGACTTGATTTTGCTCGACATTATGCTGCCTAAAATGGATGGCATCACCATCTGTCAGAAACTGCGCTCCCAAGGTTACAGTACTCCCGTGTTAATGCTGACAGCTCGCGATACCATTGATGATAAAGTTGTTGGTCTTGATGCAGGTGCAGATGACTATCTCGTCAAGCCCTTTGATTTGCAGGAATTATCAGCTCGCATTCGGGCTTTGCTCCGTCGCGGTAATTCCACCTCGCCGCCAGTGCTGGAATGGGGAAAATTAAGGCTTGATCCCAGTACCTGTGAGGTTTTTTACGAGGAGCGTCTCTTGCCGCTTTCTCCTAAAGAGTATTCACTCTTAGAGTTTTTCCTACGCAGTGGCAGGCGAGTGTTTAGCCGCGCTCAAATCCTTGAGCATCTCTGGCCCTTTGAGCGATTACCGGAAGAAGCAACAGTCAAAGCTCATATTAGGGGCTTGCGACAAAAACTGGAAGCAGCTGGTGCTCCTAGTGATTTAATTGAAACAGTCTATGGTCTAGGTTATCGTTTGAAAGAGAAGCCCTAGTCAAATTTTAAATTATATTTGATAAATACTTTTTAAGTAATAAGTAATAAGTAATAAGTAATAAATATTGTTTTTATTGCTTACTACAATAGTATTTGTAGCCTTTTTTATTTGTATTTGGCATAACTAAATGTTTCAAGGTTTACGTTGGCGTCTTCTTTGGTATCAACTGACAGTGATGGCGGCAATTTTAAGTGTATTTGGAATAGGAGTTTATGTTTTTTTTAGTCGCAATCTATATCGCCAATTAGACCAAAAATTACAGACTTTAGCTCAAGCAGCTACTCCTTCTTTTGCACAAGTAAAAGCTAAAGGTAATAGATATCTTGACCGCGTTAATGAAGTTCCTTGGCGTGATATCTTTAATCGAGAGCAACAAAGTTTGGAATGGTTTGATGCTGAAGGTAAACGTTTAGCTAGACGAGGCACTCTTGAACTAGAATTTAAGTTAAAACTCCGTTCCCAAACTCTTGAGCAGATACGCAAACCTGGTCAAGTGCGTGCTTACACTGTCTCAGTATTTCTTCGAGATAGCTCAGATCCAAAACAGCCACCAATACTACATGGTTTCATTCGTGCTAGTCAGTCCATGGAAGAGATAGAACGGGTGCAAAGACAACTGCTTTTGGGATTGGGAATGGGGGGTGTAATTAGTTTAGGACTCGCTAGTATTAGTGGAATTTGGCTAACTCAGAAGGCTGTGGAACCAGTTGAGCGGAGTTTTAATTATCTGAAACAGTTTACTGCTGATGCTTCTCATGAATTACGTGGGCCACTGACTGCAATTAAGGCATCTGTGCAGGTAATGCGGAATCATCCTGAACGCATTCACCCAAAAGATACTAAGAAGTTAGCTGCTATTGCTAACGCCACAACTCAAATGAGCCAGTTGACACAAGACTTACTGTTTTTAGCTCGAACAGATACAGATGTTTCCCATCGAACCCAGGAATGGATATTAATTTCGCTCAATAAAATTTTGCAGGATTTGTTGGAATTATTAGAACCATTTGCTCAAAATAAAGAAATTACTCTCAATTGCCAGTGGTTAGCTAAAGTATCTGTAGTTGGGGATAAAGCTCAGCTGAATCGTTTATTTTCTAACTTGCTAGAGAATGCGATCCAATATACTCCCTCAGGAGGCACTGTAGATATTCGTATAAGCCAATATAATCGCTTTGCAATTGTTAGTGTTAAAGATACAGGTATAGGTATTGAGCAAGAATATTTGTCCTCTGTTTTTAATCGCTTCTGGCGTGCTGATAAGGCCCGTTCTCGTAGAGAGGGTGGTTCAGGATTGGGATTAGCGATCGCTCAAGCGATCGCTCAACATCATGGAGGTAAAATTACTGTCAGTAGTAAAGTGGGATTCGGTAGTTGTTTTGAGGTACGTTTACCGATTGCTTCTTAGTTTCATGATAAATTAATAAATATCTAGTACCCCTGCGCGAGTCGTCATGTTAGCCTCCTCCCCCACTTACACTATCGCTTGGGAAAAGTTGCCAGATGATTTTGTGCTGCCCGACGATCCCGTGGATAATATCAATCAACCGGCTCTCGCTGCTGCCTTAACCGCAAGTTTACAGCTGGCTGGAAAACTACCGGAGAAAGCCCTTACCCCCACCAACTATGGCATTTGTGTCACCATCAATGGCAAAATTGTCGTCAAAGCTCCAGATTGGGCATATATTCCCCAGATTACTGTTGCTCGCCAAGATGTAGTTCGCAGCTATACACCTCAACTTCAAGGTGAAATTCCAGCACTGGTGCTGGAGTTTTTATCAGATACGGATGGTGGAGAGTATTCTGTCAAAGAAACTTATCCACCTGGGAAATTTTTCTTCTACGAACAGATTTTACAGGTTCCCAACTATGGGATTTTTGAGCCAGAGACAGGCACTTTAGAACAATATCGTTTGGGCGAGGCTAGACGATATTGTCTAGAATCTGCCAATGAGCAAGATCGTTTTTGGATACCGGAAATGCAGCTTTTCTTGGGTGTGTGGCAAGGAGAGCGGGAAAACCGTCATGGCTACTGGCTACGCTGGTGGGATGAGCAGGGTAATTTACTATTATGGGGGACAGAACGGGTAGAGCAGGAACGTCAACGGGCTGAGCTGGAACATCAACGGGCTGAGCAGGAACATCAACGGGCTGAGCGATTAGTCGCCCAACTTCGAGCTGCCGGAATTGAGCCGGAGGGTTAATCAACAGCTCCCTGAAATCCTGAAACAATTTACACCATCATTACTGGAGTCAATTCAGAGTAACACAATTTCAGCCTCGGAAATACGCCAACTCTTGCAAGCAGTAACAGTATCTTTACCTCACCAACCCTCTCTAGTTTTGCTGATACCAGCCGAGGCACCCTACAAATACTACAGAATTGATCAACAAGCGATCGCCTTTGACAAAAATAGCGTTCCTTATCTAAGACCACAGTTCTATTTTGGATTTCCAACTCAACTGGAAACTGAAATTGTAGACCAACTTTTCTCAGGGCAAACATCTTCAACGAAAACTGCTTTAGATGGAGTATTTATCAAGAATACTCATCCTAGTTCTTGGGGAGTTTTGAGACTCGATAATCAAGTCATTGCCTTAGTTTATCTGGGGGTAAATTTCCGTTGCCCGAAGCCAACAGAGTTTATTAAAGATTCTTGTATTCATAGTGGACCAAAAGCTCTATATACTAATTAGTCCTTAGAATTTTGCTAATAATCCTATCGGCGTGGTTCAATCATGGGTAAGACTTTAATCGCAAATTAACCCTAGGAATCACTCAATGAGGTTTAGTCGGCACTTTCGCTTACTGATTGTAGCTGTAGTAGCTTTTGCCTTAGCGATGGTGCTCTCAAACTGCAATCGCGCCCCCAAGCAATCTACCAACAGCCCAGCAACCACATCTAGTGCCTTGGTTTATGGTTCAGGTGGGCAACCAGTTAATCTGGAACCAGGCAACGTCAATGACGGTAACTCAATTATTGTCCAGACTCAAATCTACAATCGCCTCTTAGAAACCAAACCAGGTACTAATGAGCTTCAAGCAAGTTTGGCTAGCCAATGGCAAGTTTCTGAGGATGGCAAAACTTGGATATTTAAGCTGCGAGAAGGTATCAAGTTTCACGATGGCACAGATTTCAACGCCGAGGCAGTAAAATTTAACGTTGAGCGCTGGTGGAATCCCCAAAGCGAGTTTGGCTACCGCGACGCTGGCAAAAGTTATGAAATCTGGGAACAGTTTTTTGGTGGTTACAAGGGTTCTAGCGAATCCTTACTGCAGGAAGTAATAGCAGAAGATGATTTAACAGTTAAATTTGTCCTCAAGCAACCCTTTGCTATTTTCGGTGCCGCAATTGCTTCGAGCTCTTTTGGAATTGCTAGCCCAACCGCGATTAAGCAAGCTGGTGCTCAATACGGTACTCCCTCTTCCCTTGCAGTGGGTACTGGACCGTTTATATTTAAGCAATGGCGTACAGGCGATCGCATTGTCCTAGAGGCAAATCCTAATTACTGGAAGCCAGATTTGCCAAAATCAGAGCAGTTAGTGATTCGTTTTGTTAGTGACCCGGCAGCAAGACTAGCCCAACTGCGTGCAGGTACAATCGATTTTACTGTTGATCTTACCCCAGACCAGTTGCCAGAGATTAAAAGTGACCCTAACTTAGAAGCCGTTTTGCGTCCTTCCTTTAATGTTGGCTATCTAGCACTCAATCCCAGCTACGAACCCTTCTCTAAACTAGAGGTGCGTCAGGCGATCGCTTTTGCTATTAATAGGAAAGAGATTGTCAAAGCCTTCTGGGGTGAACTCGGCATACATGACTCTCACTTCACACCCCCCTCGCTCCAAGAATTTCAGTCAGATCAAGTTGTGGAATATCCATACAATCCACAGCAAGCAAAGCAACTTCTGGCTGAAGCTGGATATGCCGATGGCTTTAGTTTGGATTTATGGTATATGCCAGTGAGTAGACCATACTTTCCTAACCCAAAACCCATTGCTGAAGCTTTAGCTGCTGAACTAAGTGCGATTGGCATTAAAGTCAATCTACGAACAGAAGACTGGGCAGCATATCTCGAAAACCGCAAACAGAAACCTGGTTTCCAAGCCTTTATGTTGGGTTGGACAGGTGACTACGGTGACCCAGATAATTTCTATTATGCCCACTTTGGTCCTGGTGGTACCAGTGACTTAGGTGGATGGAAAAATGATCAAATCCTGACACTTTTAGAGCAAGGTCGTACCAAGGGGAATCAAGCTGAGCGAGCTAAAATTTATGCCCAGGTAGACGAAATCCTCTATAAAGAAATTGTACGCCTGCCAATAGTTCATTCGCAGCCTCTTTTAGCTAAACGCAAATATCTCAAGGGCTGGATTCCTAGCCCCTCCTCTGTTGAGCTTTTTGAGGCATTAAGCAAGTCTTGAGGTTCTCCAAGTTCAATGAATTTTGTACTGTAAATAGACGACAATGAGCTACTATAAGTTTTTTGTAACGTTCTGTTCTTATTTTAGGACTTACGCATTCTGAGACGCTAGCACTACAGGTAAAGTTAAGCATCTAAATCAAATTGATCTGTAGTGTGGGCATCTTGCCCGCGAGAAGTTCTACACAAGTCCTATATTTGTTTATTCCTAAGGTATCGAGGTATTTTTGAATTAACTTAATCAATATCAAATTGTTTAACTTTCCCTACTTGAATTAATTTATCTGTTACTCTAAACAACCTATTAAAATTTTCTTTTTCCTCAAGAAAAAGTACTACTAGTGAAACAGGCTTCGGATCACTAAGATGATATTTAAATTCAGGAAAATTTATTCTGGTTGCACCGACTTTACAAAAAAGACTTCCTGGTTCAGGAAAAATAGCGGTACCAATCACATACTTAAACTTACATTTGATAAGATATCTGATTTCTGCTGCTATTATTAAGGAGAATATGGGAGACTTGCGAAAATTTATATCTATAGCTAAGCGATTCAACTCATAATGGCAATCTTTTTGTAAAAAAAATGGCAATTCGATATAGTTTTCTACGTCTAAACGCCCATTAAGTCGAGGAATAATACGATGTATTCCTATAAGTTTTTTACCACAAAAACCACCGAATTGTATTGAAACTGAGTCATAATCATCGACCATTATATTTCCTAAGGGACTTGCTTGAATTTTTAAATTAGAGGGATTGCCTTCTGGTGGAATCCAACCCAGCTCTTTTACATAGACTTCATAGAGTAGCCTTTGAGCTAAAATTTTATCCTCCAATCCTCTCAATATTCGCACAGAATATAATTTCATTTAAATAAAATATCTTAAAATTTTAGGTCTGCTCCAAGCAGGGTTCAATGATTAAATGCAAAATAGCAAGTGGCTTTTATACGAATACAAAAAAACCTAATCATCTTATCATTTTCATGATTAGGGTTTATTAATTTTATGCTTAATCAAACAAACAAGAGTTTAGAAATGACCAAAGAATAAATTGCCAGGTGCATCTGGATCATCACTCGTATGGAATTGTCTCATTAATTCCACTAATTCTTCTTTAGATATATGACCATCATCATTAAAATCTAACTTAGGAAAAATTTCCTCGGCTATTTTTTCAGGGACTCGCCAACTTGACAGAATAGTTTTGTATTCATTGATGGTAATGACACCATTCCCATCTAAGTCTAATAACTCGAAAACTTGGTTAGCAAGGTCAACAACAGTTTGGTACATTGATTGGTCATTGATACGTCGATCTCCGTGTTCTAGCCATTCCTCTAGTTGCACTTTCCCATCGTTATCTTTATCCGCATCTTTTTGGAGATGTTCCCAATCCTCCATAAACTTGGCATGGATTTGATTATACTCAGATGAATTTGCTTCCAAATTGCGTGCTTGGGCTAAATTTTGAAAGATGGTCTCAAAATCTGCCTGTGTCACTGTACCGTTTCCATCTGCGTCATAGACCTGGAATAGTCGAGTCCATTTTTTTGTTTGAAGTTCAGTTAACATAGGCTTAAACTTGTTTATCCTTTTTGAGAAGAATTTAACGCTATCTAGTATACCCTTTGCTAAGGCAATTGAAACAAACTTACTGGAATATTTCATCCATCATTTTCCATCGCAGCCCAAGTCGTCTCTGGTGTAACCGCTACAACTGAGGCGAAAAGCCCTCGGTATATTCTATGTTCTATATAGATAGATTCCGTCTATTTTTAACTTAGATCTTGCACCAATCTCTTTACCCGCCTAAGGTTAAAACCCTAGCGTCATAGCCTAAGTCCTCTAGTAAGAGGACTAAATCTTTGCTAGACATAAGTTTCAGTAGTTTCAGTCCATTTTAATGGACTTGTGCTGTTAGCCGGAAATTGATTTCCGGGCGGGAAAAGTAGCTTACTGATAACAGTCGAGGCACTATATTATCTTGCTCCTACAAAACCTTGATTAACAAATGTTACAATTGAAGCTTTTTTCAAAAAAAGCTTGTATCAATAAATTTAATGTGGTAAGATAATATTGTTGCAATCGCAGCCCAGAAAAAAAGCCAGCCTGATACAGTTGACTACTCGCAGGCTGGCTCTGGATCCCCTTTAGCAAAAGGATACAAACCTATTATGGCGTACCGAGACAGACTGAGGCCTTGGGCAATAGCACGTCTATTGCACAACAATCTGCAATGGTCAATCATTGATCGTTACCGCACCAAATCAGACGCCGAGGGACACCTCAAATGGTGGCGTCACAATGTCCCCGATGCCAAGTTTGAAGTGATTTGGGATTTACCGAAAGATAAGTAATAAGTAATAAGTGAGAATAAGAGCATTTATTACTTATTATTTGTTAATTGTTCATTCTATTCTCTTCTTCCTCATTTCTCCGCGTCACCGCGTCACCGCGTCACCGCGTCACCGCGTCTCCCCATCTCCCCATCTCCGCGTCTCCCCATCTCCCCATCTGCCCCTCTGCCCAAACTACAATTCAACTATGACTACTCTATTTACTCGCCTCCAACCCTCCGAAAACTTCCACATCAGCATCAGTGAAATTGCTCAATTCCTCAACATTCCCGAGCAGGAAATTGTGCGCGTTGAATGCTGGAAATATATAGTATTTGTCCACCGTCGCGATGTAGGCGGACAATTTATCAGTTATCGAAAATTACGACAGTGGCTAATTGCCACTGCCCATGAAATTCAGAAATGTTCAACTTTGCTGGAATTACTCAACTGCTTAACTCAAATCAGCGAAGACTTCCAAAAGCACGAAAAGCAATACAGCAGTAAACATCACCAATTTCTAAGTCAAATCTGGTTCCGACATTGGGAAATTATAATGAGCCAAACAAACCAGACGCGGAGATGGGGAGATGGGGAGATGGGGAGATGGGGAGATGTGGAGACGCGGAGACGCGGAGACGCGGAGACACGGAGACGTTTTTATCTACTCCGGCAAGAAGACCGGAGCTTTTAGCGATGGGATGAATTGCCAGTCAGTGTTTAGAAACCGTCCTTGCGCTCCATAAGAATAGGTGTAGAATAGAGCATAAGGAGGTGATACAAGTGTTTAATCTGACCTACAAATTTAAACTTAAACCAACCAAAGCACAGGTAGATCAGTTCAACGACTGGCTAGAACAAAACCGTCGTGCCTATAACTATGCTCTAGCTGAGCGCAAGGACTGGTATAAGTCTCGTTGTTGTCGAATTAATGCTTGTTCCCTTCGGTCTGAATATATCATCCCAGCTGAAAGTAAGCGCCCCACTTACGTTGATCAAGCAA